>JALHNR010000076.1 GCA_022843525.1 Methylocystis sp.
ATGGCCTCTTCGGCGTTCTCGATGACGCCAAGGTAGCCAGGCACGACGCTGACATTGGCGGCGGAGGCGAATTTCTTCGACTCGATCTTGTCGCCCATCGCCTCGATGGCGCGAATATTGGGGCCGATGAAAACGATGTTCGCCTCGGCGAGCGCATTGGCGAAGGCGGCGCGCTCGGACAGAAAGCCATAGCCGGGATGCACCGCCTCGGCGCCGGTTTCCTTACAGGCGGCGACGATCTTATCGATCAGCAGATAAGACTGGGCGGCGGGGGGCGGGCCGAGATGGACGGCTTCGTCCGCCATTTCGACATGCAGCGCGTCGGCGTCGGCGTCGGAATAGACGGCGACGGTAGACAGCCCCATGCGCTTCGCCGACTTAATGATGCGACAAGCGATCTCGCCGCGATTGGCGATTAGAATTTTACGAAACATGCGCGCCCCGATGCCCCAATCCCTCAAGCAATTGGCGCCGGGCGCTCAGAAAACGCGGCCGGCGCCTTCAGCGTTTAGCGCTTGGCCTCGCTCTCGTCGTCAGGCCGCCGCTCCTGAACGGCGTCGACGATTCCGAAATGCCGCGCCTCTTCCGCCGACATGAAATGATCGCGGTCAAGCGTGCGCTCAATCGTTTCATAGTCCTTGCCCGTGTGACGGACATAGATGTCGTTGAGGCGCTTTTTGACTTTCAGAATGTCTTCCGCGTGGCGCTGAATGTCCGACGCCTGTCCCTGAAAGCCGCCGGACGGCTGATGCAGCATGACGCGCGCGTTCGGGAGCGCATAACGCAGGCCATCGGCGCCCGCGGCCAGCAGAAGCGAGCCCATCGACGCCGCCTGCCCAACGCAAAGCGTCGAGACCTTCGGCTTGATGAACTGAATCGTGTCGTAGATGGCGAGGCCGGACGTCACCACGCCGCCCGGTGAATTGATGTAGAGCGAGATTTCCTTTTTGGGGTTCTCAGACTCCAGAAACAACAGCTGCGCGATGATGACCGACGCCATGTGATCTTCGATCGGCCCGGTGATGAAAATGATGCGCTCGCGCAGCAGGCGGGAATAGATGTCGAAGCCGCGCTCGCCGCGGGAAGTGTTCTCGATCACCTGTGGGATGAGATATTGGCTGTAGTTTTCGATTGGGTCGCGCATCGCGTATCGCCTCTGTGGTCCGGCGGAGGCTGATGCGCCTGCGCCGGGAACTCTTGACCCGTCATATATCTGCGCCCGCGCCGGACGCAAAGACTCGATTGCGGCCGTCACGCCACGATCTCCGCAGCGCAACGCGCGCATGAGCCTGAGATGCCGGATTTCCTCGCGGCGCCCCGGGGGAAACAGCCGGACGACCGACTATTCCCCGTCTTCCTTGAACAGCTCTTCGCGGGAGACGGTCTTGTCGGCGATCTTGATCAGCTTAGAGAGGTGGTCCACGACGCGCTCCTCGTAGATCGGGGCGCGGAGCTGGGCGAGGGCCTGCTCATTGTTGCGGTAATAGTCCCAAACCGCCTTCTCCTGGCCTGGAAACATGCGCGCCCGCTCGACCAAAGCGTCAGTCAGATCCTTTTCGTCCACCTTCACGTCGGCGCTTTTTCCGATCTCCGCCAGAACCAGCCCCAACCGCACGCGTCGTTCGGCGATCTTGCGGAACTCGTCCTTGGTCTCTTCCTCGGACTTACCCTCTTCGGCGACGGGTTGGCCTGCGCGCTGGCTTTCCTGCGCGTGCTGGCCCCAGATATTGGCGAATTCCTGCTCGACAAGGCTCTCCGGCAGCTCAAAGGAATAGCGTCTGTCGAGCGCGTCGAGGAGCGCGCGCTTCATCTTCTCGCGCGAGGCCTTGTCGAAATCGGCTTCAAGATTGCCGCGAACGGCGGTCTTCATCGCCTCGAGCGACTCGAAGCCGTATTTCTTGGCGAGCTCCTCGTCGAGCCCGAGCGTCTTTGGCGCCGCAACGGCCTTGACCGTCACGTCGAACTCGGCGTCCTTCCCCGCGAGCTGCTTGGCCGCATAGTCCTCGGGGAACCGGACCTTGACGACCGGCTGGTCGCCGGCGGCGGCGCCCTCCAGTTGCTCCTCGAAACCGGGGATGAAGGTTCCCGCGCCCAGCACCAGATCGACATCCCCGCCCGCGCCGCCCTCAAAGGGCTCACCGTCGAGCTTGCCGGTAAAATCAATCGTCAGCCTGTCGCCCTTCTCCGCCTTGGCCCCTTCTGGCCTAGCCTCGAATTCCTGAGCACGATCGGCAAGAGACTGCAGCGCCTTCTCGATATCGTCATCCGCCACTTCGGCGACGGGACGCTCCAGGGAGATGTCGTCAAACGCGCCGATGTCGAACTTCGGCAGCGTTTCGAAGGTGACGACATAGGAGAAATCGCCCTCTGCCGTCAGCGCGCGCTCGACTTCCTCCTGCCCGCCGGGAAAATCGATCTTCGGCTCGAGCGCGATGCGCAGCTCGTTTTCCTCGACGATCTTGCGGTTGGCGTCGTTCACCGCCTCCTGCAACACGTCGCTCATGATGCTCTTTCCGTAGAGCTTCTTGAGATGGCCGATCGGCGCCTTGCCGGGGCGGAATCCCTTGATCTGGCTCTTGGCCTGGATCTCGGTGAGCTGGGCGGCGAGCTTGGCGGCGAGTTCGCCGGCCGGCAGAACCACCTTGTATTCCTGCTTCAAACCCTGCGAGGAGGTCTGCGTTACTTGCATCTCAATAGCCTTCTTAATGACTGCGCGTCGCCGGCGCGCGACGACGATTATGCGACTGCCACGGTAGGCGGCTCTGGTGCGGGCGGAGGGAGTCGAACCCCCACGACTTTCGTCACCGGAACCTAAATCCGGCGCGTCTACCAGTTCCGCCACGCCCGCGATCGGCGGATAGGGCCGCCTCAATTTCCCTGCCCGTGAACCGGGATCGCTTGAGATGAAATCGAACCGTTCGACTTCCTCTCAAACGATCCTGTTCCCCCGAAAAGGCGCAGTCCCTTGCGCGTCTGAGGGCGCGCCAAGGCGCTCCCAAGCGCGAACTCGATTCGTCGGGCGTCGCTCTATAGCATGGTCGCGGCGGGATGCCAGCCGCCGCTGTCTATTGTGGCGCCACGCGGTGATCCGCCCCCTCGAGGCCGCGGATCAGCGTAATGACCTTTTCATGACCCTGGGGGTCTCGCCATTTGGCGTTGCAGAGCGTCGGACCGCAGACGACTTCTGGAAACTTATACAATGGCTTGCCACGGGCGGTTTTCAGCCCGTAGCCGACATTGGGCTTCCAGCCGCCGGCGATCAGCGACTGGCGATAGTCGGAATAGCCTTGCGCAGCCTGCGCCCACGCGGCGAGCGGGAGAAACCCGCACGCGCTGCAGAAGCCTAAAATAGCGGCAGTCTTCTTCATGCGCGGCGCGAGCATGTCTCAAGTCTCCTCGTTTTTTGGCCGTTCTCTCGCTCCCCTCACGGCGCGCGAGAAGTTGTAGCTCTCGATCATTGCCCAACGCGCTGGGCTGCGCCATAGCTAGATGGCGATGTCACAACCTCTCTCCCGCCGCGTCGTTCTTTCCGGCGTCGCCGCCAGCCTGGCGGCGCTTCCGGCGATGGCGCAGTCGCCGCAGCGCTCCCTGCGGCAGATCGAGGCTCGACCCGGCAAGGCGCGCCTGTCCGGTGGCGGCGAAACCAGCATTCTCGGTTTCAACGGAAGCACGCCGGGGCCCGTCCTGCGCTACCAGCAGGGAGACGACCTCGCCGTCTCGTTCCTCAACAAGCTAGACCAACCCGCAACCATTCACTGGCATGGCTTGCGCGGCGACAATGCGATGGACGGCGTCGCCCCGCTGACGCAGGCGCCGGTCGCGCCCGGCGGGTCCTTCGATTACCGCCGCAGGCTCGCCGATCCCGGCCTGTTCTGCTACCGGCCGAGCGTCTATGGCGCGACGCCGGAGCTCATGGGGCGCGGCCTCAAGGGACTGCTCGTCGTCGACGAGCCCGCGCCGCTGGCCGCAGACGCCGACCTGCTTCTGGTGCTCGACGACTGGCGGCTTGATGACGCCGGTCAGGTCGTTGGCGGTTTCGACGATCCGGCGGCCGCGCGCGGCGTCGGCCGGATTGGCCCGCTGCTCTGCGTCAACGGCAAGGCTGCGCCGGCCCTGCAGAGCCTTGCGCCCGGCGCGAGGGTGCGGCTGCGCCTGGCTAATCTCAGCAACGCGCGCATCATGGTGCTGTCCCTCGCGGGCGCGCAGCCTTTCGTGATCGCCATCGACGGCCAGCCGTGCGACGCCTTCGAACCCATCAAGCGCAGCATTCCCGTTGCGCCGGGAGCGCGCTTCGAGCTGATGTTCGACATGCCGGAGACCGAGGGCGCCAAGGCCAATTTGATCTTGCGCGGACCGAATGGCGAGGATCGCGACCTTTTCGTCGCGCAAGCCGAGGGCGCAAAGGCGTCGAAGCGTCCGCCAATAGCGTCCCTCCCGCAGAATGCGGCGCTCCCTGCCGAGATCAAGCTTGCGGGCGCCAAGAAGGTCGATCTGGTGATCGAACCGCGCAGGAACGCGACCGGCGCCGCCTGGACGATCAATGGCGCGTTGACGAAAGGCTACGAAGGGCCGCCCCTTTTCAAAGTGGCCCGAGGCACCCCGGTGACGCTGGGCTTTGTCAACAAGTCTGGAGCGGCGCTCGCGATGCATGTTCACGGGCAGTGCATGCGTCTTCTGCATGACCTCGATGACGGATGGGAGCCCTATTGGCGCAATGGCGTCATCGTTCCCCCCGGGAAAACCAAGCACGCCGCCTTCCTCGCCGAATCGCCTGGCAAGTGGGCCATCCATGATGATATTCTGGAGCATGAAGCGGGTGGACTGGCGACGTGGTTCGAAGTCGCCTAGAGCGAGCATTACAAGGTTAATAAACACTAAAATAGAACCCCTTTGTTTCCGTCTGTTAAGATCTTTGTCTGAACTTCTGTGACGGAAGGAGCCGCGACCGCGAGTTGAAGGCATTGCCAAATGCTGAATCAAACTCACTTAAAGCTTGGCGGCTTAGCCCGCCCGCGCCGTTGCGCCTGCGGTGGGACCCGGGCGGTTCGTTTTCTCGCGTGATTGAGGGGGGAGGCCTTGGCCCCAGAATACTGGATATGAGTAGCGCCGCGCACCTACGGCACCCTCCCCAAGATTTTCCTCACTGGCGCTTCGAACATTTAGACATTGAATATGACCCACCGACGCAAGCGGTGTGGATGAATTATCGCGCAGACTCGCCGCATTGCTACACTTTGCGGATGTTGCAAGACGCAATCGACTTTCGTGACGCGATCAAACGTCTGGCGCAGACGGAGGGCGCGAAGTGGCCGATCCGCTACATCGTGATGGCCTCCAAGAAGCCGAATGTCTTCAGCTTGGGCGGCGATCTTGCGACATTCGTTTCCTGCATCAGGAACAATGATCGAGATTCGCTGCTAACCTACGCCTATGCTTGTATCGAGGTGATGTACACGCTGGCGTCAGCTTTCGATCTTCCTGTCTTGACGCTGTCCGTCGTTAGGGGACAGTGCATGGGCGGCGGCTTCGAAGGGGCGCTGGCCACCGATTTTGTCATCGCCGAGGAGAGCGCGCGTCTTGGAGTGCCCGAGATCGCCTTCAACACTTTTCCGGGGATGGGCGCTGTGACGTTTCTGACGCGGCGCGTCGGGCCCGCGCGCACGCAGCAAATTCTTTCGGCCGGTCGCGTATATTCCGCTCGCGAACTGTTCGATCTCGACATTATCGACGTCGTCGCGCCGGAAGGCCGGGCGCTCGAAACCGCCCATGATTGGATGCTCGACTCCGACGGCGCAAACTGGCGGCGCCGTCAGGCCCTCGTCAAGTTTCGAAGGCAATGTTTCCCCGTACGTAAGGAGGAATTGCTTCGGGTGGTCGAGCTTTGGACGGATTGCTCGATGGCCATTTCACGGCATGACCTGCGTTATATGGAACGGCTTGTTTCGGCGCAGTTGCGTCTTTCTGGCGACGAGCTTCCCGGCGGCAAGGGCGAGGCTTCAAAAAAGCCGACGTCTCCCAAAGAGGATTAGCTCATGCTCGTCCGCAGGAAACCAGCCGCCAGCGAAAGCTCCGACGTTCAGATCCATAGCGACCTCGTTGAAACCCTGTTCGGCACCGCCGGTTCATTTTTTGCGGGCCTTCTCGGCGGCCTCATCGCGCCTGCGCTCGCCTGGTTTCTTCTCGGCGAGCGAGTCTATCTCTACTTCGTGGCGCTGATCGCCGTTCTCGGCGCCTTTCGTCTTTATGTTTTCTTGGCGCATGCGAGCGCGCCCGTCTCGCTTCGTCGACGCGATTCACGGGAATGGGAGAGGCTCTACGCGATCGGCGCGGTCGGCTTCATGACGGCGGTCGGCGCTTCCGTCGCCATCTTGTTCTACAACCATTACAACGACGTTCTCGGCATTTACAGCATCGTGATTATGATGAGCGGCCTGAGCGGACTTGCGGGTCGCAACGCCGGCCGTCCCTGGATCGTTCTTGCGCAATCGCTCGGCCTCGCGCTTCCCCTTGCGATCGCCGCGATGATGCATGAAGAACGGCGCTACCTCGGCCTCGCGCTGATTGTCGTGCTGCTGATCGTCTCCATTCATTCAACGACGAAATTTCTGCACGGCAATTTGGAGTCGGCGCTGCGCAACGGCTTGGACGCCACCCGCCAGCGGCAAAAATTCAGCCTTGCGCTGAACTCGATGACGCACGGCCTGTGCATGGGCGACTCCGACCTTTCCGTCACGGTCGTCAATCGGCGCGTGATCGATTTCTTCGGCATCGTGGCCGCGACGACGCCGATCCGGCTCGAAGCGCTGGCGCATGCGATCGGCAAGAGCGTCGGCATGTCGCCGCAGGAAGGCAAAATATTTTTTGAGCGATGGAAGCGGCACGTCACAATGCCGCGCGCCAACATCTTCACGCACAAGCTCGGCGAACGGTTTTTTGAGTTTCACTGCGAACGCGCCGAAGCGGGATCCTTCATTACCGTCATCGAGGACGTGACGATTCAAAAGCGCGCGCTCCGTGAGATTGAGCGCATCGCACATTTCGACGATCTGACCAATCTCCCGAACCGCTATCAATTTCAGGAGACGCTTGAGGAGGAAATGGTTCAGCTGAGGCAGCGCGGGCTCCACGCCGCGCTGCTCAACATTGATCTCGATCGGTTCAAAGACGTCAATGACACGCTGGGCCACTCCATCGGGGATCAGCTGCTGTCGGCGGTCGGAGCGCGTCTCGCCGCCTGCGTGCCGCATCCCCATGTGGTGGCGAGGCTCGGCGGCGACGAGTTCTGCGTGCTGCTGCGCGCCGGCGAACACCTGCCCGAGGTTGATGAACTCGCCGCCAATATACTCGCCGAGATGCATCGCACCTTCATCGTCGAAAACCACGTCATCAACATCGGCGCGAGCATCGGCATGGCCGCGGCGCCCAAGGACTCGGAGACCTCCGGCGGCCTGCTCAAATGCAGCGATCTCGCGCTTTACCAGTCGAAAGCCCAAGGGCGCGGCAAGGCGATCTGGTATTCCCAGGAGATGCAGGATGCGCTGACCCGAAAGCGCGCAATCGACACCGAATTGCGTCACGCGTTCCTGGCGAACGAATTGATCGTCTACTATCAGCCGGTCGTCGATTCCCGCACGGCGACCATCGTTTCCTTTGAGGCGCTGCTGCGATGGCGCCACCCGACCCGAGGAATGATCTCGCCGGGCGAATTCATTCCTGTCGCCGAAGAAACCGGCATGATCATCGAGCTCGGCGCCTGGGCGCTGCGGCAGGCGTGCCATGACGCGAAATCGTGGCCCGCGAACGTCCGTGTCGCCGTCAATATCGCGCCAAGACAATTCCAACAGAAGGATCTTGCCGAGATGGTCGCGGCGACGCTCCGCGAATCTGGGTTGGAGCCGGATCGTTTGGAGCTCGAAATCACCGAAACGACGCTCATGTTGTCAGATGACGTCGACAGTAAATTACGCGAGATCGAAGCGCTCGGCGTCCGTCTCTCACTCGACGATTTCGGAACCGGCTACAGCAGCCTCGGTTATCTCAATCGTTTCCCGGTCAAGAAGGTCAAGATCGATCGCTCCTTCGCGCGGCAGGCGATCGAGTCGCCGAAGACGCAGGCGATCGTCTCAGCGATCTCTGCGCTCGCACGGGATCTGTCCATCGATCTCGTCGCCGAAGGCGTCGAAACGGACGCTCAGCTCGCCTTCATGGCGAGCAAGAATATTTTTCTCATTCAGGGATATCTCTACACGAGGCCGCGGCCAATCGAGGAGCTGAAACCGCTCCTCGAGTATTGGCGTGACGCGCCGCGCCTCGTCAGCGCGGCGTGAGAAGGTTTCGGCGACAGGCTTCAGTTGCGTTCAAGGGCCACCAGACTACGGCGATCAACCCAAGGTTGCACCATACGTTGCGCGCGAAAAATCGCGTGCGAGGCGTTATACCGCCGGCCAAATTGGGCCAGGTAGCGCTCTATCGCAGCGGCGCCATTCTGCGGTTCGACGACGTCTCTGACAATCAGCAGTTCGTGGGCGTCTTCGGCGGCAAGCGCCGTATTGCTCTCCATGAGACGTTCGGCCTTGACGAAGCCCAGCGTCCGGCCAACCGCCGCGTAAAGTCCCATGAGATCGGAGGGATCTCCCGAGAAGGAGAATTGCGCGTCCCTTTCGGCGACGATGGCGGAGCAATGCATGGCGAAGTCGAAATCGGAGCCGCTCATCAGGCCGCGCGCCCAGGCGAGCGTGATCACCGGCGTATCGACGATCAGCTCGGAATTTTCGGCAGCCATCTCTCCGAAACCCTCCGCCGGCCTCGGCGCCTCTCGCACGCCATGCGCGAAATCATAGACGATGTAGCGGAGGTCCTTCAGCTCGCCTCGGTCGATCGCCGACAAAATCTCAGTAATCATCTTGATCGTCGGTGCGTCAAAACCCGGCCGAGTCTTGCGCAATACTAGAGCCTGGTGGTCTTTCAACCAGATGGTCGACAGGCAGCCGCCGGTGACAGAAAGTTCAGCTTGGTCGCGCAGATAAGGAAAGTTCAACATGTTTTCCGCCATAGTTTGTGAAGGCTGGTTTAAGTTAAATGAAAATTTAACTTCGCCAACCCTGGGGCCGATGATTGGCTGGAAATTGCGCCGAAGTTGCGCCAAGTGCATGACGTTTAAGCAACTTCTCTACCGCCGGAGCCCTCGGGAAAAATCATCGTCAGGCGACGAGATTGTACAATAATCGGGCGACGCATACTTTTTTCGGCGCGCGTGTGGCCCTTGGTCGCGGGACAAGTCGGCGCAGTTGATTTATATTAACTAGAGCGCTGCTGGGGGTTCCGGAATCTCGCCCGTCGTAGCTCGCATTCGCTCAAAGGGTGTGCGAAAACTGGCGAGTCGGAACCGGACTGCGCGCCAAGAAGAGACGCTCATCGCAGAGCGGCCGGTTCAGAAGGGAGAAAACCAGATGATCATGCGATTTTTCGCCGTTGTGCTGTTCGCGGCGGCCGGCTGGGTCACGCAAGCGCACGCGCATGGCGACGTCGGCATCAATCAGGGCCAATGCCTGATGAAGCTCGGCCCCGATACGATGACGTTCACAGGATATCAGCCGCAGAAGTCGCGTGAACAGTTCTGCGACGACATTCCAGATGCGGGGCCCACCATCATCACCCTGGATGCGCAGCAGGACGAATTGCGCGACATGAACCTCGAAATGCGCGTCGTCCGCGACGTCGGCCAGAAGGACGACACCGAAAATCTCGAGGCGAATACTGAGTATTACTCTCCGCCCAAGAAGTATAAGTCCGGCACACTGACCTTCGAACACGTCTTTCCGCAGGAAGGCAAGTTCATTGGACTGGTGAAGGCGAAAAGCGACGACGGCGCGAAAGAATATGTTGCGCGCTTTCCCTTCTCCGTCGGCTTGACCCAATCCAGGGAAATCACCATCGCCGTGTTCTTCGGAGCCCTGGCGCTGGTCGGCTTCGGCCTCTGGTACAAGCACCAGTTCATGGGCAAGAAGCCCTCGACGAAGGCTTAAGGCGGCTTCAGCTTAGCAGTTCAACACGACCGTCGCGTAGGGTTACGCGGCGGTCCATTTGTTTGGCGAGCTCCAGATTGTGAGTCGCGATGAGCGCCGCCAGTCCGGTGCTGCGGGCGAGCGCCAACAAAGTCCCGAAAACGTGCTCCGCCGTGCGCGGATCGAGATTGCCCGTCGGTTCGTCGGCAAGCAGAAGATGCGGTGCGTTCGCGACGGCGCGGGCGATGGCGACGCGCTGCTGTTCGCCGCCAGAAAGCTCGGAAGGCCGGTGCGACGCGCGCGGCCCCAGCCGCAAATAGTCGAGCAGCTGTTGCGCCCGCAGGCGCGCTTCGTTCCCGCTCAGCCCATTGATCATCTGCGGCAGCGCCACATTCTCGAGCGCCGAGAACTCCGGCAACAAATGATGGAATTGATAGATGAAACCGACGGTGGCGCGCCGCAGCCGCGTGCGCTCGGCGTCGGACATGCGCGACGTCGGCGCATTCTTGATCAGCACTTCGCCGCCGTCCTGGCGCTCCAAGAGTCCGGCGATATGGAGGAGCGTCGACTTGCCGGCCCCAGAGGGCGCCAGCAGCGCGACCGTCTCGCCCGGGTAGATGGACAGATTGATGTCCATCAGAATGTCGAGCCGCGCCGCGCCCTCGCGATAGTGGCGCGCGATGCTGCGGAGTTCGAGAACGGGCTCACTCATCGCGACTACTCGTGCCGCAGCGCTTCGATCGGATCGAGCGATGCGGCTTTCCAGGCTGGATAGATCGAGGCGAGAACGGCGAGCGTGAGCGTCATGGCTACAATCGCCGTCACCTCGCGCGGGTCGACGATCGCCGGCAATCGCGAGAGAAAATAGAACTCCGCGGGGAAGAGATTGGCGTCGAAAAGCTTATTAACGCCGAGGCGGATGGTGTCGAGATTTTTCGCCAGCGCCAGACCTAGCGCAAAGCCGGCCAGCGTGCCGACGACGCCGATCGAAGCGCCGATGATCAGGAACACGCGCAGGATCGCGCCTCGCGTCGCGCCCATCGTGCGCAGTATGGCGACGTCCTGAGTCTTGTCCTTCACCAGCATCGTCAATCCGGAGATGATGTTGAAAGCCGCGACCACGACGATCAAAGCGAGAATGATGAAGAGGATGTTCTTCTCGACCTGCAGCGTGTCGAAGAATGTCTTGTTGCGCTGGCGCCAATCGGTGATGATCAGCGGCCGGTCGATCGCCTTTTCGACATTGATGCGAAAATCGTCCATCTTCTCGGGATCGGTGACGAATGCTTCAACGACCGTCGCCTCATTCTCCCTGTTGAAGAAGAGCTGCGCCTCGGTGAGCGGCATATAGACGAAGACGCTATCGAATTCGGACATGCCGATAGAGAAGATCGCGACGACTTTGTAGGCTTTGATGCGCGGGGCGACCCCGAAAGGCGTCTGCACCCCCTTGGCGATGAGCAGGCTGACCGGGTCGCCGACGCCGACGCCGAGCGTCTCCGCCAACCGCTGGCCGATGGCGACGCCGCCGGACTTATCGAATCCGGCAAGCGCGCCGCTCTTGACGTTGCCCGCTACGCCGGGGAGCCGCGTCAGGTCCTTCTCGCGCACGCCGCGCACGAGCACGCCCGATTGGCCGAACTGAGTCGATATGCCGGCCGCGCCCTCGACCATGGGAATTGCAAGCTGCACGCCGGGCAGCTTCGCCGTCTTCGCGGAGACCCGGTCCCAATCCGTGAACGGAGTCTCCACCGCCTGCAAAAATGCGTGGCCGTTGATGCCGATGATTTTGTCCATCAGCTCGCGATGGAATCCGTTCATCACCGACGTGACGACGATGAGAGTCGCGACGCCCAGCATGATGCCGAGGAAAGAAAAGCCGGCGATGACTGAAACGAAGCCGTCGGCGCGACGGGCGCGCAGATAGCGCAGCGCCACCATCCGCTCAAAGGCCGAAAAGGCGCCGGCGCCTCTTGCCGGTTGCGCCGCTCCGGCGCCTCTTGCCGGTTGCGCCGCTTCGGTCATGCCTGAGCCTGTCCCAATGCGGCGACGATGCGGGTGACGGCGTCCTGAGGCGTGAGAAGCTCCCGTTCACCGGTGCGGCGCTGCTTCACCTCCACCCTGCCCTCTGCCAGGCCCTTCGGCCCGACCAGAACCTGCCAGGGCAGACCGATGAGATCGAGAGTCGCGAATTTCGCGCCGGGGCGTTCGTCGCGGTCGTCATGCAGCACGTCCAGTCCCGCGTTCTCGAGCTGCGCGACGAGATCGGCGCAGACGTTGCCGGTCGCCGGGTCTCCGACTTTCAGATCGGCGACCCCGACATGGAAGGGGGCGACGGATTCGGGCCATATGACGCCGTTGTCGTCGTGACCCGCCTCGATAATGGCGGCGGCGAGGCGCGACGGCCCGATGCCATAGGAACCCATTTGCACAACGACCTCCTTGCCGTCCGGTCCGTTGACGACCGCCTTCATCGGCTCGGAATATTTGGTTCCGAAGTAGAAAATATGGCCGACCTCGATGCCGCGCGCCGCAACCCGCGCATCCTCGGGAACGGCGGCGAAGGCGGCGGCGTCATGCATCTCGCTCGTCGCCGCATAGCGGCTGGTCCATTTGTCGACGACCGCCTGCAACGCCGCCGCATCGTCGAAGTCGATCGAAGCGGGCGGTGGCGCGAAGGAGAGAAAATCTTTGTGGCAAAAGACTTCGCTCTCGCCGGTCGAGGCGAGGATAATGAACTCGTGGCTGTTGCCGCCGATGGGGCCGGACTCCGCCGCCATCGGAATGGCGGTCAGGCCCAGGCGCGCGAAGGTGCGCAGATAGGCGACGAACATCTTGTTGTAGGAATGCTGACCAGCTTCGGCTGTAAGATCGAAGGAATAGGCGTCCTTCATCAGGAATTCGCGCGAGCGCATCACGCCGAAACGCGGCCGCACCTCG
>JALHNR010000077.1 GCA_022843525.1 Methylocystis sp.
GCTCTTCCGATCTCGGCGCGACTCTCCATTCCCATGTCGTCGTCGGCGGCTGTACGCGCATCGGCGCGCGTACGAAGATTTTCCCCTTCGCCGCCGTGGGACTGCCGTCGCAGGATATTAAAGCCGCGCTCGCGCAGGGCGCGCTGACCATCGGCGACGGATGCGTCATTCGCGAAGGCGTGACCATTAATGCAGGCGTGGGCGAAGGCACGCGTATTGGGGCGCGCTGCGTCTTTCTTGCCGCTTCGCACGTCGCTCATGACTGTCGGCTGGGCGACGACGTGATACTGTCCAATCAGGTTCTGCTGGGCGGCCACGTCGAGATTGGGGACCATGCGATGATCGGTGGCGCGACGGCGGTGCATCAGAATGTGCGGATCGGCGCGCATGCTTTCGTCGGCGGCCTTTCCGGCGTCGAAGGCGACGTCATTCCCTTTGCGCTCGCGTCGGGCAACCGCGCCCATCTTTTCGGCCTCAACCGCGTCGGCCTGCAGCGGCGCGATTTCGCGCCGGAGCGCCTCGAGCGGCTACGCCGGGCGTATCGCCTGCTCTTTGCGCGTGACGCGCGCCCGCTGAGCGAACGCATCGACTGTCTGTCGCGAGATTTCGCGGATGACGCAGACATTGCGGCGATCGTCGAATTCCTGCGGGCGCCTTCGACGCGACCGCTTTGCGCGCCGCGCGCGCGCGCTGAGTCGCCGTGAGCGCGCCGCGCATCTTCCTTGTCGCTGGCGAAGCCTCTGGCGATCAGCTCGGCGCAGCGCTGATGCGGGCTTTGCGCGCCGCGCGTCCGGAGACCGTTTTCGCCGGCGTCGGGGGCGAGGCGATGGCGCGCGAGGGCCTCGTTTCGCTGTTTCCGCTCGAAGACATCGCGGTGATGGGCCTCATTCCAGTCCTGGCGCGGCTGCCGCGCCTTGTTCGGCGCATCGCACAGACGGCGCGGGCGGTCGCCGATCAGGCGCCGGATTGTCTGGTGATCATCGACGCGCCGGATTTTACCCATCGCGTCGCGCGCCGGGTGCGGGCCGCCCGACCTGACCTGCCGATCGTCGATTACGTCAGCCCGACCGTATGGGCGTGGCGGCCCGGCCGCGCGCGCGCGATGCGCAAGTACGTCGATTGCCTGCTGGCGCTGCTGCCCTTCGAGCCGCAGGCGCATGCTCGCCTTGGCGGGCCGCGATGCGTCTATGTCGGCCATCCGCTGGTCGAGCGGCTCGACGAGCTGACGCGGCCGTCTCACGATCGCGGCGCGGCGCGGTCGCTGCTGGTTCTGCCCGGGTCGCGTCTTGCGGAAGTGCGGCGCATGACGCCGATCTACGGCGAGGCGCTCGAACTTCTTTTGCGCGAACGCGCCGACTTCGAGGTCGTCATTCCTGTCGCGCCGAATGTTGAGAAGACGTTACTACGCGAATTGCGGGGGTGGCCGCTGACGCCGCGTCTGATCGGCCAGGCTGAGAAATTCGCCGCCTTCCGACATGCGCGCGCCGCACTTGTCACATCCGGCGTCGCGACGCTGGAGCTGGCGCTCGCCGGCGTTCCGATGGCGGTCGCCTATAAGGTCTCGCGCGCCGAATCGCTGCTGCGCTTTCTCGTCAACGTCGAATCGATCGTGCTGCCCAATCTCATCATCGGCGAGAATATCGTGCCGGAATTCCTGCAGGAGGCGGCGACGCCGCGCGCGCTCGCCGAGGCGCTGAGGCCGCTCTTGCGCGAGAGCGCCGCGCGCGAAGCGCAGCTCGCGGCCTTCAAGCGCGTCCGCGCGCGCCTGCTCGAGACAGGTCGAACGCCGAGCGCTCGGGCGGCTGACATCATCCTCCAATATGCGTCGCGCGGTCGCTCTTAGAGCGCGTGTGGGATCAGAAGGGAATGTCGTCGTCGAGTTGGTCGGAGAGCTTGCCGGCCGCGGCGGGACGCCGCTCGGCGGGACCGCGCTCCATCGGCGAGGAGCGGCCAAAGGATCCGCCGCTCTGGCCATAGCCGCTGTCGTAGTCGCCGCCCTCGCTGCGTCCGCCCTTGCTGTCGAGCAGAGTCAACTCGCCGCGAAAACGCTGCAGCACGACATCGGTCGCCTTGCGCTGATTGCCGTCCTTGTCGGTATATTCGCGGGTCTGCAACTGGCCCTCGAGATAGATTTTTGAGCCCTTGCGGCAGTATTGCTCGGCGATCTTCCCAAGATTTTCGTTGAAGATCGACACATTGTGCCACTCGGTGCGATCTTTGCGCTCGCCAGTGTTCTTATCGCGCCATGACTCGGTGGTCGCCACCGAGAAGGAGACGACGCGATCGCCGGACGGCAGCGTCCGCACCTCCGGATCGCGGCCGAGATTGCCGATCAGGATCACCTTGTTGACGCTGCCCGCCATGTCGCTCTCCGCTTGCTTGACGCGTGGCACTCTAGTGCAAAGGCCGGTCCTGGGGCGCGCCGGCTCGGCTTGTCCACAGATGATGTGGTTGCGCCTCTCGATCCCAGAACGTTCGATTTTTGTTCTAGCAGCGGTCGTAACATCGCGCAAGCACAGCGAAATTTTGTTCTCTTTTTCCGAAGCTTAGCGCCTGCGTGCGGCCGCGGGCCCCGGCTTCACTTGATCGTGACGCCGATCGCGACATCGGAAGGATCAATCTTGCGTGCGAGCCCCGCCGTCAGCCGGTCGCGATCCAGTTCGCCCTCCCAGGCGGCGACCACGATGGTGGCGACGCCATTGCCGATGAAGTTCGTCAAGGCGCGGCACTCGCTCATGAATTTATCGACGCCGAGCACAAGCGACATGCCCGGCGCCAGCTGCGGATCGACCGCCATCAAGGTTGCCGCCAAAGTGATGAAGCCCGCGCCGGAAACGCCGCTCGCGCCTTTCGACGTCAGCATGGCGACAATGAGGATGGTCGCCTGATGCGACAGATCCAGCTCGACGCCCATCGCGCGCGCGATGAACAGCGTCGTCAGCGTCATATAGATGTTGGTGCCGTCGAGGTTGAAGGAATAGCCGGTCGGCACGACGAGTCCGACGACCGACTTCGAGCAGCCGAGCCATTGCAGCTTCTCCATCAGAGCGGGCAGGGCGCTTTCCGATGAGGACGTGCCGAGCACGATGAGCAGCTCGTCGCGCAGATAGGCGATAAGGCTGAAGATGTTGAAACCGGCCGCGCGCGCGATGGCGCCCAGCACGAAGACGATGAAGAGCCCGGCCGTGAGATAGAACAGACCGACGAGTCCGGCGAGCGACAGAAGCGCGGCTGAGCCATATTTCGCGACCGTATAGGCCATGGCGCCGAAGGCGCCGATCGGCGCCGCCTTCATGATAATCGCGATGACTCCGAACATGGCGTGGCCGACGTCGTCGATGATCACCCGCAGCGCGCGGCCGCGTTCGCCGAGCGCTAAGAGCGCGAAGCCGAAGAGCAGCGAGAACAGCAGAACCTGCAGAATATCGCCCTTGGCGAAGGCGCCGATCGCGCTGTCGGGAATGATGTCGAGAAGAAAATCGACGCCGCCGCGCTTTTCCGCGAGCGCCGTATATTTGGCGATGGCGGCAGGGTCGGGTTTGCCGGCGAAGCCAGCGCCGACCTGCGCAAGATTTCCAATCAGCAGGCCAAGCGCGAGGGCGAAGGTGGAGACGATCTCGAAATAGAGGAGCGCCTTGAGCCCGACGCGGCCGACTTTCCGCGCGTCCTCGATATGGGCGACGCCGGAGACGACCGTGCAGAAAATGATCGGCGCGATCGCCATCTTGATGAGCTTGACGAAGCCGTCGCCGAGCGCCTTCACCCAGTCCTGCGCGGCGGCGTGCGGCGCCAGCCAGCCGAACAGCGCGCCAAGCGCAATGGCCGCGAGCACCTGGACATAGAGGTGACGGTAAAGGGGTTTTGGGCTGCTCGGGGCGAACGGAGCGGTCGGCGTCGCCTTTTTGGAAGTGCGTAAGTCGAGCGTCACGAAGGGGAGCTCCCGGAGAGCGTCGAAGAGCTCTATTGGACCGTGAAAGGATTTATGACAGCAAGGTCTAAATCGCTAAAGTCTGCAACATTGCGCGTCGCGAGCGTCATTGCGTGGGCGGCGGCGATGCTCGCAACCATCGCGTCCATGACGGCGAGCGGCTTGCCTCGCATTTTGCGCCTGCCACGCAAACGGGCGAAGGCGTGCGCCGCGCGTTGATCAAACGCCAATATGCGGCCAGCGAAAATCTCCGCTTCGAGCGTATCGCAAGCCCTGGTCAGCGCCTCCTTCTTTCGCCCCTCAGGCAGCAGCGCCAGACCAAAACGAAGCTCGGCGATGACTGGCGTCGCGATGAAGAAATCGAGCTCAGAATAGGAGTCCATCCAGCGCCGCACGTTACCGTCGCCCGTCGGCTTCATCATTTCAGAGACGATGTTCGTGTCGAGCAAGATCATTCGAAATCTGGCGGGGCGCGGTCGCTTTGATCACGAGGCTGAATGAAATCGTCCGTCCAATCTTCTTGCGACACGAGACTTTTGAGCCGTGTTCCAAGTCCTCCGGCCGCTCGGGCGCGCTCTGGCCGGACAGCTTGCGATAAAGCGCGTTCAAGCAACAATTTCGCCTGGCTCGAAATGCTGCGCTTATGCCCGTGCGCCAGATCCTCGATCTGCCGCTTCAGTTCCGGGGGAACGTCTCTCAACAGAATGTCAGGCACGCCAGCCTCCAAGTTTGATATCAATGATATCGCTATGCGGGCGCGATCTCAAGGCCGACATGCAAGCGAGCTGATCGAGCATCGGATGAGCTTCAGATGGATTTATGCGGCGGCGCGTGGCATTTGCCTTGCTCGGCGCCTAAATGACGCTTCCACTCTCCTTCCGGCCTTTGTGAATGGCGATCATCAAGCAAAAGGACGCGCGAGCGGGCGCTTCAATTCACTCCAGCGCAGACTCTAAATCCATCTCCATCCGCGGCGCGCGCGAACATAATCTCAAGAATGTCGATCTGACGATTCCGCGCGATAAGCTCGTGGTGTTCACGGGCCTGTCCGGCTCGGGCAAATCTTCGCTCGCCTTCGACACCATCTATGCCGAAGGCCAGCGCCGCTATGTCGAGTCGCTGTCGGCCTATGCGCGGCAATTTCTGGAGATCATGCAGAAGCCCGACGTCGATCAGATCGACGGGCTTTCGCCGGCGATCTCCATCGAACAGAAGACGACATCCAAAAACCCGCGCTCGACCGTCGGCACGGTCACCGAGATTCACGACTATATGCGTCTGCTCTGGGCGCGAGTCGGCGTTCCCTATTCGCCGGCGACGGGCCTGCCGATCGAGAGCCAGACCGTCTCGCAGATGGTCGATCGCGTGCTGGCGCTTCCTGAAGGCTCGCGGCTCTATCTGCTCGCGCCGGTCGTGCGCGGCCGCAAAGGCGAATACCGAAAGGAGATCGCCGAATATACCAAGAAAGGCTTCCAGCGCCTCAAGATCGACGGCGCCTATCATGAGATCGCCGACGTGCCGGCGCTCGACAAGAAATTGAAGCACGACATCGATGTCGTGGTTGATCGAATCGTCGTGCGTCCCGACATGAGCGCGAGATTGGCCGACAGCTTTGAGACCGCGCTCGATTTGTCGGGCGGCCTCGCCGTCGTCGAATTCGCCGACGCGCCAAAGGGCCAGAATGTTCTGCTCGCGCTCGTGCAGCCGGCGGCGAACGTCTCGACGCATTATGCGCCGCATCACATTGTGTTTTCCTCGAAATTCGCCTGTCCCGTATCGGGCTTCACCATCCCGGAGATCGAGCCGCGGCTGTTTTCGTTCAACAATCCCTTCGGCGCCTGTCCAGTCTGCGGCGGCATCGGCCATGAGCAGAAGGTCGACGCCGACCTCGTCGCGCCCAATCCAAAGCTGACGCTGCGCAAAGGCGCGATCGCGCCCTGGGCGAAATCGACTTCGCCCTATTATCAGCAGACGCTCGAAGCGCTCGGCAAGCATTACAAGTTTCGGCTCGACGTCCCGTGGGAGACGCTTTCTGACAAGGCGAAGAACGTCATTCTCTACGGTTCGGGCGAGGAGGAGATCCGCTTCTCCTATGACGACGGTTTTCGCGCCTATGACGTGAAGAAGCCATTCGAAGGCGTCGTCATCAATCTTGAGCGGCGCTATCTCGAAACCGACAGCGAATGGGCGCGCGACGAGATTGGCCGCTATATGTCGGCGACGCCGTGCCTCGCGTGCGAAGGCTTTCGCTTGAAGCCCGAAGCGCTCGCAGTCAAAGTCGCGCGCAAACATATCGGCGAAGTCTCGGAGCTTTCGGTGCGCGCCGCGCTCGACTGGTTTCGCGCGCTGCCCGACGCGCTCGACAAGAAGCGCAATGAAATCGCCTTCCGCATCTTGAAGGAGATTCGCGACCGGCTGAATTTTCTCGTCGACGTCGGCCTCGACTATCTGACGCTGTCGCGCAATTCAGGCTCGCTGTCGGGCGGCGAAAGCCAGCGGATTCGCCTCGCGTCGCAGATCGGCTCGGGGCTGACCGGCGTTCTCTATGTGCTGGACGAGCCGTCGATCGGGCTGCATCAGCGCGACAATGACCGTCTGCTCGACACGCTGCGGCGGCTGCGCAATCTCGGCAACAGCGTCATCGTCGTCGAGCACGATGAGGACGCGATTCTCGCCGCGGATTATGTCGTCGATGTCGGCCCCGGCGCCGGCATTCACGGCGGCAAAATCGTCGCGCAGGGCACGCCGCAGGAGATCATGAACGATCCGGCTTCGCTCACCGGGCAATATCTGACCGGCGAGAAGCAGGTGATTCTTCGTCACAAGCTGCGCAAGCCGACGCCCGGGCGTTGGCTCAAGCTCTTTGGCGCGCGCGGCAATAATCTCAAGGAGGTCACGGCGGAAGTGCCGCTTGGCCTTTTCACTTGCGTCACGGGCGTCTCGGGCGGCGGCAAGTCGACGCTCGTCATCGAGACGCTCTACAAGGCCGTAGCCCGGCGGCTCTCCGGCGCACATGAGCACCCGGCGCCCTTCGATCGCCTCGAAGGACTCGAGCAGATCGACAAGATCATCGACATCGACCAGTCGCCGATCGGCCGCACGCCGCGCTCCAATCCGGCCACCTATACCGGCGCCTTCACGCCTATTCGCGAATGGTTCGCGGGTCTTCCGGAGGCGAAGGCGCGCGGCTATGCGCCGGGACGCTTCTCCTTCAACGTCAAGGGCGGGCGCTGCGAAGCCTGCCAGGGCGACGGCGTCATCAAGATCGAGATGCACTTTCTCCCGGACGTGTACGTGACCTGCGACGTGTGCAAGGGCAAGCGCTACGATCGCGAGACGCTCGAAGTAAAATATCGCGAAAAATCTATCGCCGATGTGCTCGACATGACGGTGGAGGAGGCGGCGACTCTGTTCAAGGCGGTGCCGTCGATCCGCGACAAGATGGAAACCTTAAAACGCGTCGGACTCGATTACATCCATGTCGGCCAGCAGGCGACGACGCTGTCGGGGGGCGAGGCCCAGCGCGTCAAGCTCTCCAAGGAGCTGTCGCGCCGCTCGACAGGCCGCACGCTCTATATTCTCGACGAGCCGACGACCGGTCTGCATTTCCACGACGTCGCCAAGCTGCTCGAAGTGCTGCATGAGCTTGTCGAGCAGGGCAATACGGTGGTCGTGATCGAGCACAATCTCGAAGTCATCAAGACGGCCGACTGGATCATCGACATGGGGCCGGAGGGCGGCGACGGCGGCGGCGAAATCGTCGCGGCGGGGCCGCCGTCTCAGATCATCAAGGAGGCGCGCAGCCACACGGGGCGCTATCTCGCCGAAGCGATGGCGCGCAAACCAGCTGCGGCGGCGACCGCGCCGGCGAAACCGAAGAAAGCGCGGACGGTTTAAAAGCGCCTCACGGCCAGCGCCGCGGCCACGTCTTCTCCTCAAAAAAGCAGGGGCCGCCTCGCAGCGCATGCGAAGCGGCCCCTGTTTGTTGGGCGGCGCGCGCCCGTAGGCGTTTAGCTCTTCAACGGCGCCGGACGTTCGTCGCGTTCCGCATCGGCGCCGCGAATCGCCGAATCATCTCCGGATGCGGCTTCCTCCGCTGCGCGTTTCTTGCCAGCCTCGAAGATGTCGCGCTCAGGCCGCGGCAACACCGGACCCTCCGGGAAGACGAAGCCCAGCGACTTCGCTCCGGTGTCGTCGCCGACGACGACGACGCGCACGGCGCCGCCGTTCTTCAGCCGGCCAAACAGCACCTCGTCGGCGAGCGGCGTCTTGATGTGCTGGTGAATGACCCGCGACATCGGCCGCGCGCCCATGGCTTCGTCATAGCCGTGTTCGACGAGCCAGCTGCGCGCCTCGTCTGTAAGCTCGATCGTGACGTTGCGGTCGGCAAGCTGCGCTTCGAGCTGCATGATGAATTTGTCGACGACGCGCTTGATGACGTCGACCGGCAGATGGCCGAAAGGCACGATGGCGTCGAGACGATTGCGGAACTCCGGCGCGAAGAGCCGATTGATCGCTTCGCTGTCGTCGAGATCGCGGCGCGTGCGCGTGAAGCCGATCGGCGTGCGGGCAAGATCCTGTGCGCCCGCATTCGTCGTCATGATGAGGATGACGTTGCGGAAGTCGATGGTCTTGCCGTTATGGTCGGTCAGCTTGCCGTGGTCCATCACCTGCAGCAGGATGTTGTAGAGATCGGGATGCGCCTTCTCGATCTCGTCGAGCAGCAGCACGCAATGCGGATGCTGGTCGATGGCGTCGGTCAGCAGTCCGCCCTGATCGAATCCGACATAGCCGGGAGGCGCGCCGATCAGCCGGCTCACCGTATGGCGCTCCATATATTCCGACATGTCGAAGCGCACGAGCTCGATGCCGAGCGATGTCGCGAGCTGGCGCGCGGCTTCCGTCTTGCCGACGCCGGTCGGTCCGGAGAAGAGATAGCAGCCGATCGGCTTCTCTTGATCGCGCAGACCGGCCCGCGCGAGCTTGATCGCCGAGGTCAGCGCTGAGATCGCCTTATCCTGCCCATAGACGACGCGTCGCAGCGTCTCGTCGAGATGCGCGAGAACTTCGGCATCGTCCTTGGAGACGGTCTTCGGCGGCACGCGCGCCATGGTGGCGATCGTCGTTTCGATCTCTTTTAGACCGATGGTCTTTTTGCGCTTGTTTTCCGCAACCAGCATCTGCGCCGCGCCGGTTTCGTCGATCACGTCGATCGCCTTGTCCGGCAGCTTGCGATCATGAATGTAACGCGCCGAGAGCTCCACCGCCGCCTTCAACGCGTCGTTGGTGTAGCGGATCTTATGGAACTCCTCGAAATAGGGCTTGAGCCCCTTCACGATTTCGATCGCGTCGGGGATCGAGGGTTCATTGACGTCGATCTTCTGGAAGCGGCGAACGAGCGCGCGGTCCTTCTCGAAATACTGCCGGTATTCCTTGTAGGTCGTCGAGCCGATGCAGCGCAGAACGCCCTGCGCCAGCGCGGGCTTCAGAAGGTTCGAGGCGTCCATCGCGCCGCCCGATGTGGCGCCCGCGCCAATCACCGTGTGGATCTCATCGATGAAGAGAATCGCGTTCTTGTGGTTCTCGATTTCCTTCACGACCTGCTTCAGCCGTTCTTCGAAGTCGCCGCGATAGCGCGTGCCGGCGAGCAGCGCGCCCATGTCGAGCGCGAACACCGTCGCGCCGGCGAGAACCTCCGGCACTTCATTCGAGACGATCTTACGCGCGAGGCCTTCGGCGATCGCCGTCTTGCCGACGCCGGGATCGCCGACGAGCAGGGGATTATTCTTTTGCCGGCGGCACAGGACCTGAATCGTGCGCAGCACTTCCGGCTCGCGGCCGATCAGCGGGTCGATGCGGCCGTCGCGCGCTTTCCGGTTGAGATTGACGCAATAGGCTTCGAGCGCGCCTTCCTTCTTGCGACTCTCGCCGTCGCGGCCCTCGCGGCCTTCGCTCCGCTCGCCGTCTTCCTCGACGCCGCGCGGGCTCCTGCTGGCGTCCGAAAGCCCGGGACGCTTGGCGATGCCATGGCTGATAAAATTGACGGCGTCATAGCGCGTCATGTCCTGCTCCTGCAGGAAATAGACGGCGTGGCTTTCGCGCTCGGCGAACAGCGCGACAAGAACATTGGCGCCGCTGACGTCTTCGCGACCGGACGATTGGACGCTGATAATCGCCCGCTGCACGACCCGCTGGAAGCCGGCGGTCGGCTTGCATTCATCCGCGTCTTCGTTGACGAGGTTGTCGAGCTCGCGATCAATGTAGTCGCGCAAATTCTTGGTCAGCACATCGAGGTCCACGGAGCAGGCGCGGAGCACCGCCGACGCGTCGACGTCCTCGACGAGGCTCAGCAGGAGGTGCTCGAGCGTCGCATATTCATGGTGCCGCTCGCGGGCGGAGGCGAGCGCACGGTCGAGGGTCTGCTTGAGATTGCGCGAGAAGGTCGGCATGCGCTCGTCCTATTTCTTTTCCATGATGCATTGCAGAGGATGCTGATGCTTCCTTGCAAAATCCATGACCTGGGTGACTTTGGTCTCAGCGACCTCGTAGGTGTAAACGCCGCATTCGCCGACGCCGTGATTGTGGACGTGGAGCATGATGCGGGTGGCTTCCTCCACGGATTTGTTGAAATATTTCCGCAGCACCATCACCACGAACTCCTGGGTCGTGTAGTCGTCATTCAACAGAAGCACCCGATACATATTGGGCTTGCGCGTCTGAGGACGCGTGCGCGTGACGAGCGCAGTTCCGGCCCCGGGACCGACGTCGCCTCCCTTGCGCGGCTCCTTGGCCGCTCGCGGCGCATTGGCCGCCATCGCTAGCGTTAAATCCTCCGCCGCCACGTCTTCACCCTTTCGATCCTTTTTCATGTAGGTCGGCACAGTGGTTCTTTTAGGGTCGCCTCGCAGAATCTGGGCCATTTCCACGGTGAGAGAAATCAAGAACATCGCTAGTTTTGAGCTTTCCCCCCGGCTTGGCAAGGGGTCGCGCACGCGCCGCCGCCGGCTTTTGTCGAAAGCCGCATCAATAAAAAATTTACCGTCGCAAGATTAGCGTCGCACCGCTAACCTTCAGGCTCTCAAGTGCGTCGTCCCGTCGAGCATCGCCGTTTAAGCCAACCCCGCGCCGGCCTTCCGGCGGGCGTCTGGAGTCTTGCGGCGCTGTCAATCGCCGCTTGTTTGTGCAGCGTGCTCGGCGCCAAGCTGCTCTCAAATATGTTTGAGCCTCCCGAAGCGCGAGCGCCCGCGGGCTTTTCCCGGGGCGCAGAAGCCGATCTGCCCAGTTTTGCCAAGGCGGCGCCGCAAGCCCAGGCGCCAGCGCCGACCGGACAACACGACGTCGACGTCGACCGTTTGCCGATAGGTACGATCTCGGACAAGCGCAAAGGGCGTCAGCCGTTGACGCCTTGCGGTGAAGCTGGCGAAATCGCCCATTAGATTTTTCTTGCGGCCAACCTCGCGCGCGATCGCCGTCGCGCATATATTTATTGACAATTCGCCATTTGCCCGTAAAGCATTCCCGTGGCTATCGCCCGCGCTTCTTTGCGGCGGACCGTCGGCGGGCCAAATAGCTGTTGCGGCGACGACGGCGACTTCTCTCAACAATCCACGCGCGCTTCTTTACGGCTGGCGCGCAAGCGGAATTTCCGCACATGCGAGCCGTAATTCAGGATAATTAATGACATTCGAAGAACTGGGCCTTTCCCAAAAGGTTCTCGCAGCCGTCCAAACGTCCGGCTATACGACCCCCACGCCGATTCAGGCGCAGGCCATTCCACCCGCCTTGCAGGGGCGCGACATTCTCGGCATCGCCCAAACGGGCACCGGCAAGACCGCCGCCTTCACCCTGCCGATGCTGAGCCGTCTCGAAAGCGGCCGCGCCCGCGCCAGGATGCCGCGGACGCTTATTCTGGAGCCGACGCGCGAACTTGCCGCGCAAGTCGAAGCAAGCTTCGCCAAATACGGCAAGAACCATCGTCTCAATGTCGCGCTGCTGATCGGCGGCGTCGCCTTCGGCGAGCAGGAAACCAAAATCATGCGCGGGGCCGACGTGCTGATCGCAACGCCGGGCCGCCTTCTCGACTTTTTCGATCGCGGCAAGCTGCTGCTCACGGGCATCGAAGTCCTCGTCATCGACGAGGCCGACCGCATGCTCGACATGGGCTTCATTCCCGACATCGAACGCGTCTGCAAGCTCGTGCCGTTCACGCGGCAGACGCTCTTCTTCTCTGCAACCATGCCGCCCGAGATCACGCGGCTAACCGAAGCCTTTCTGCATAATCCGATCCGTTGCGAAGTCTCGCGCGCCGCGACGACGGCGACCACGATCCGGCAAGTTCTCGTCGCGTCGCGGGGCCACGCCGATAAGCGTGAGACGTTGCGCAAGCTCATTCGCGACGCCGATAACTTCAAGAACGCAATCATCTTCTGCAACCGCAAGCGCGACGTCGCGACCCTTCATCGCTCGCTCGTCAAGCACGGCTTTTCCGCTGGCGCCCTGCACGGCGACATGGATCAGCTGGCGCGGATGGCCTCGCTCGAGGCGTTCAAGAACGGCGATGTGTCGCTGATCGTGTGTTCGGATGTGGCGGCACGAGGCCTGGATATTCCGGACGTGAGCCATGTGCTCAACTTTGACGTCCCGACTCATAGCGAAGATTACGTGCACCGGATCGGCCGCACCGGCCGCGCCGGCCGGTCGGGCGTGGCGATCACGCTCGTCACCGGCGACGACATGAAATACATCGATCAGATCCAGAGCCTGATCGGCAAGGCGATCGACTGGGAGGGGCCGGGTTTCGACGCCTTGCCGCCGCCCATGGAGACGAGCCCGCAAGAGCGCCGCGGCGAGCGGGCCGAACGCGGCCCGCGCCGGGAGCGCGGACGCCGGCCAGCCGCCACCGAGGGCGAAGCGTCCGCCAACCGCCGCTCAGCCGCCGCCGAGCGCGAAGC
>JALHNR010000078.1 GCA_022843525.1 Methylocystis sp.
TTCATGCTTTTCGAGCAGCCCGAAAATTTCCGGCTCCAGAATATAGCGACCGGAAATGATGAAATTACTGGGAGCGGTTCCCTGCGGCGGCTTCTCGACCATGCCGGTGATTTCGAAGGTCGAACCATAATCCTTGCCGCGCGCGACGATGCCGTATTGATGCGTCTCTTCCGGCTTCACTTCTTCGACCGCGATGATATTGCCGCCATGTTTTTCATAGGCCGCGACCGCTTCGGCGAGACAGCGCGCGTTCTGGCCCGGCGCCGGAAGCGTGATCATGTCGGGCAGGAGCACCGCGAAGGGCTCGTCGCCGATGATGTCGCGCGCGCACCATACGGCGTGGCCGAGGCCAAGCGGCGCCTGCTGACGGGTGAAGCTTGTCGCCCCGGCGGCCGGCAGGTCCGACATCAGGGCTTCATATTCCTTGGACTTGTTGCGGCGGCGCAGCGTGTCCTCAAGCTCATAGGCCATGTCGAAGTGATCTTCGATGGCCCCCTTGCCGCGCCCGGTGACGAAAATGAAATGCTCTATTCCGGCTTCTCGCGCCTCGTCCACGACATGCTGCACGACCGGACGGTCGACGACGGTCAGCATTTCCTTCGGCACGGCCTTGGTGGCGGGCAGAAAGCGCGTGCCGAGGCCGGCGACAGGGAAAACAGCCTTGCGAATGCGTTTGCTCATGGAGAAGCCCGTTGAGAGGTGAGACGGCGAAAGGGTGATAGCGGCGAATCGCTCCGGAGGCGACTCGCCCAGGTCGTCGGAAGGCGTCTTGAAACTCGGCCGTTTAGCACGATTTGGCTGGATCGTAGAGTTCGCGACGCGAACGGCGCAAAGGCATTGAGGGGCTTCAGGCTGCGGCGTTCACGCCAGGCGGCGGATACGAGAGGAAGGTTACGGCATGACGGTTCTGGTTACGGGCGGCGCCGGCTATATTGGCAGTCATACGGTTCTCGAACTGCTCGACGCCGGCGAAGGTCCGCCTGTCGTGCTCGACGATCTTTCGACCGGTTTTCGCTGGTCGGTTCCGGAAGGGACGCCGCTCGTCGTCGGCGATTTCGGCGACGCGGATCTCGTCGCCGATCTGATCGAGCGCCACGGCGTCGATGAGATCATTCACTTCGCCGCAAAGATCGTCGTTCCCGACTCAGTCGCCGATCCTCTCGGCTATTATCTCAACAATACGGCGAAAGCGCGCACCCTGCTCGCGACGGCGGTGGCGCATCGCGTCAAGCGCTTCATCTTTTCTTCGACCGCCGCCGTCTACGGCGACCCGCTGCAAAATCCGGTCAGCGAGGACGAGCCGTTGAAGCCGGTTTCGCCCTATGGGCGATCGAAGCTCATGGTCGAGTGGATGCTGGAGGATACGGCGCGCGCGCACGGCCTTGCCTATGTCGCCCTGCGCTATTTCAATGTCGCCGGCGCGGATCCGAAGGGGCGTTCGGGGCAATCGACGCCCGAGGCCACGCATCTCATCAAGGTCGCCGTGCAGACGGCGCTCGGCCTGCGCCCGAAGCTGCAGGTTTTCGGCGATGATTATGCGACGCCTGACGGCACATGCGTGCGCGATTATATCCAGGTCACCGATCTGTCCCGCGCCCATCTCGACGCCTTGCGCTATCTGCGCGACGGCGGCGCCAATCTCACCGCCAATTGCGGCTATGAGCGCGGCTTTTCCGTTCTCGAGGTGATCGAATCGGTGAAGCGGGTTTCCGGCGTCAATTTCGACGTCGAGATGGCCCCGCGCCGGCCCGGCGATCCTGCGGCGATCGTCGCGTCGAACGAAAGAATCCGCCGAACGCTCGGTTGGACCCCGCAATACGACAATCTCGACGAGATTGTTCGCCAGGCGCTGGAGTGGGAGAAGCTCCTGATGGCGCGCGGCGGCTGATCGTCGATCAAAACTTAAGTGAGTGATGAAGTTTTTCTTGTCTTCGCGCCCCTGGAACGATACTTAAGCGAATGCCTAAGCGTTCGGAGAGTCTCGATCGCATGTTCTCGGCGCTCGCCGATCCGACGCGACGCGCCATGGTCGAGCGCCTTGCGCGCGGGCCGGCGAATGTCAGCGACTTGGCCAAGCCGCTCAACATGTCGCTGCCTGCGGTCATGCAGCATTTGCAGACTCTGGAGCGGAGCGGGCTTGTCACGAGCCGTAAGATCGGGCGCGTGCGCACCTGCCGCATCCAGCCAAAAAGATTCGACGCCGCGCAGGCGTGGCTCGCGCGGCAACGCGCACATTGGGAGGCGCGCTTCGATCGTTTGGATGCGTTCCTGGAGAAAAGCGAGGATTAAGGATGGGCGCTCAAAAACTGGATCTTGAAATTTCCCGATTGGTGGCCGCCCCCCGGGCGCGCGTCTGGCAGGCTTGGACCGACCCTGAGATCCTCAAAGAATGGTGGTGCCCCCGACCCTGGTCGACGGAGGTCCGCGCCTTCGACTTTCGTCCGGGCGGCGCCTTTCACACCTTCATGCGCGGGCCGGAGGGCGGAGAAAGCGACAATCCCGGCTGCTTTCTCGACATCACGCCACAGGAGCGGATCGTCTTCACCTCCATGCTCGTCGGCGACTGGCGTCCCGCCACCCCCTGGCTCGCGTTTACCGCGATCCTGACCATGGCAGACGAAGGCTCCGGGACGCGTTACGTCGCGCGCGTTATGCACAAGGACGACGCCGAACGCCGACGCCATGAAGAGCTGGGATTCTACGAGGGTTGGGGCGCTTGCATCACCCAGCTCGAGGACGTGGCGCGGAACATTTCCTGAGTCCGCGGCGCGGCGACGATCTCCTCGAATCAGTTACCGCCGGGTCGAGAACGCCTCATGTCTCAATCCGTTATTTTTGTGTCACCTCCAACGAGATGCGGCGGTTTTTCGCGCGTCCTTCTTCTGTGTCGTTGCTTGCGACCGGCCGGTCTTCGCCATAGCCCTTTGCTTCAAGCCGGGAAGAGTCGACGCCCATTTGGCTCAGTTCGCGCAGGATGAACATGGCGCGCGCATGTGACAGTCTCCTATTCCTGTCTGCGCTGCCGAGATCATCGGTGTGACCGCCGATGATCGCTGTCACTTTCGGATAGGCGACGAGTATTTTGGCGATGCTGCGCAACTGCTCCTTCGAACTGGGCAATGTTTCGCTCTTGCCCTTCTCGAAGGTCAGGCGATTGAGGTCGAAGGAGGCGGTCTTTGCGGGCCCTGCTTCATTCTCGATGAATGTGACCAATTGAGCTTCGACGCCGGACCTTGGAATCCTTACTTCCAGGCCATTCGGCAGTCTCTTCACGACATCGTCGTCAACAGCTGCCGTCGGCTCCATCTTTGCCTGACGCTCTGGAGTCGTTTCTTTCGAAGCCGCCGGAACGACAGGCGGCGCTGGCGCGGCCGGGCATTCGAAATAGCCTCGATAGCCGACGTTCAGTCTTGTATCGATCTCGAACACCAAGTTCATTTCCCGTCGTTTGCTGACCCGCCCATCGAGCTCGTTCGCGGCGAGCGGCGTGAGAACGGCGCGAACCGGCCCCGCGGCCATCACAAAGGCGTCTCCCGATCCGCCTGCTCGGCCACGTTCCAGCTGCAGCCGCAGCAAACCGCCGTTCACCTTCACGACGCCGGTCGCCTGACGGGCCGCGGCGGAGTTCGTCAGAGCCAACACAGGCTTTCCCGAACTCGTGTAGCGGAACACACAGTGCGACGAAGGCCCAAGGACCTTCCTAATTTCCGCATCGTTCATCGTCGCCGGATCGAGCGTTGAAATGTTCGCTCCCACGAGCGCGTCCTCCGCCGGGAGTATCCGAGAGATCTCAGGCGATCGGGCTGGAGTCGTTTCATCGTCGGGGGCGTCGCTTTCGGAGCAACTCGCCAGAAACAGCGCCGCCATGATAAACGCCGCCAGCCGCCAGGGAGGGGAACGCCTACACCTCATCACTGACGCGCTTTGAGGTCTTGGATCAGATATTTCATCTCAGCGATCTCCCGCTCCTGCGCCTCGATGATCTCGTCGGCGAGCTTGCGCACCCGCGGGTCAGAAATTTGCGACCGCTTGCTCGTCATGATTGCGATCGAGTGGTGCGGGATCATGGCTTTCAGGTAATCGACGTCGTCCACGGTCGCTTGGCTGCGCACCAGCCAGAGCGCGCCGGCGAAAACCGCTGCAGAGCCGCCAATTATGGCGAGATTGACGAATTTCTGTCTGTACATGCTCAACATGAAGCCAAGCATGACTGCGGCCATGGTCGCTCCCATCACGAAGGCCATCCAGACTCGCGTCTGGCTCCAGAAGACGTGCTCAAGCGCATAGGTGTTCAAATACATGAGGCCGTACATCACGACCGTCGACGTCGCGATCATTGCGGCAAATCGCCAATACGACATCACCGCTTCGTCCTTCCTTTTTGAGTGGCTGGCGTGGAATGGCCGCTTTCGCCGCTCGCGTCGCCCAATGCCGCGTAGGTTTCGGGAGTCATGGCGGGCAGTTCTTTGACGAAGGCGACGATGCTCCAAAGCGCTTGGGCATCGTGGGTTGGACCGAACGCCGGCATGCCGGTCATTCTCGCGCCGTGCTTCACCAGCCAGTATATTTCCTCCGCTTTCCAACCTGCCGCAGCATCCTTCAGGTGGGGCGGTTTCGGTCGCATGCCGCTCGCCCATTCGGCTCGCTTCACGCCGGGCCCCGCGTGGCAATGTTCACTCATCTGCTTGTAGCTGTGGGCGCCCGCCGCAATCATTTCGGGGGAAACCGTTCCAGGAGGCTGAATGTCGGCAGCCCGACTCTTGATAGAATTGCGAAAGGTCGTGTCCAAGGCCCAGCGCACCAAGGATGTGTGTTCCTCCGTAGCAGCAATGTTGTAAGCTCCAGTGTAGACGGTCGCCAAACCGACCAGAGCCAGGACGACAAGAAGCAAGATCGCGCCGCCGACGACGGCGACTCCTGAGCCCTTCATCCGGTCATCCATCATGATCTCTTTGGGGCGGGCCGATCGAGAATTAACCCGCCCGCGTCGCGATCGTTCCTCCTCAGGCTTCGTCGAAGGCGTTCGAGCGCGCCGCGGCATCGTTCGGCCCCAGGCGATCGCGAATGGACGGGCGAGCCAGAAAAAAATGGCTCGAGCCGCCGCGAGCCGGCGGGCCCACGACGCAATTTTTCTAAAACGCGCTCTATGCTAGACAGGGAGCGACGCGGTCCCGTAGCTCAGCAGGATAGAGCAGCGGTTTCCTAAACCGAAGGTCAGGGGTTCGAATCCCTTCGGGACCGCCAACACGTGGAGGCGTATGGACCTCCGGCAAATTCGGCGGAGCGTCGACGCCGCCGAATCAGATCACCCGCGCCGCGCGAATGGCGCGCGCCACCAGGGCGCTCTGTCTTCTTCGGCCTTCTTGCGTTTGGCTTCCAAAGCCACCCCCATCTGCATCATTCGGTCGACATAGAAGTCGTCGAACACATTGGGCGGAACAGCAAAATGCTGTTGCAGGTCGGCGTGTTCACAGGCGACATAAAAGCGATTGAGTCCATCGAAATAGGCAAACGTATAGTCGGACTGCAAAATTTGCGGCTCCCAAGCACCGTGCGATTCCAGCGTGGAGCCCGGCACTACGGATTCAACGAGAATGATCCACGGCCGAAACCGGCCAAGGTCAAACTCTACGATGACATCTCGCTCAGATCCTTCGCAGTCGATCTTGAGAAAATGCACTGTGGACGGAGCCTGCTCCTCAAAAATACTGTTGAGTGTGCGCACCTCTACTTGCATCTCCTCCTGTTCGAAGCCGAGCGGCGCGTGCGATGCCGCCACATTGGCGTCGAGGCTGGACATGCCGGTGTCGTGGACGAGCGTCATGGTCGCCTGACCCGCTCGCGCGCCGACCGCGACAGATAGATTGACGTCGCGCGGACGCCGCTCCTGCAGCCGCCTGAAATAATAGGGATTTGGCTCGATATTGACGCCGCGCCAACCGCGTTCGTAGAAATGCCGCGTCACAGATTCAAGGTCCGGGTCCCATGCGCCAACGTCAACATAGACGCCTTCCGCCAGATCCGCGAAGGCGCGCTCGAGCATGACGTCTTCGAAATTTTGTGCGTAGGAGATCCACATCTCGGCGCCTTTCAACTCTCGGTGCTATTCGCTTGTGCGCGCGAATGTGAGCGGCGCCAGCGCATTGTTAATTGGCGAAACCACGTTTAGTCTCATGGCTGCTGTGGCTAGAGTCTTTTGCACGAGCCAGGGACAATTGGAAAGGGCTTTTGATGAACGGAAAAGGCGAAACAACAAATAGCCCGGCCAAAACGCCTCGCCGCAGCGTTCGCATCGCCGCTAACTTCATTGTGATCGTCCTGTGTCTGCTTGCTGTAGAGGCCGGCTTCACTCTTTATTATTTTATGAGCGAAGGAAAACTCGTCAGCCCGCAAACGCGCGAAGAAGTCCGTTCGAATACGTTCGTGGTGCACATGACGTCGAAGAGAAACGTCAAATGCCGCTACATGGACACTGTTTACCCTCACCCCTATTTGACCAACGTTCATGCGGATAATCCGCCCTGCGAGAATTCAGAGTTCGAGATAAACAATGTCGGTTTGTTCGGACGCGACTTCCCCTACAAAAAGGAGACCGACAAGTTTCGCATCATGGTGAGCGGCGGATCGGTGGCCGCCATGTTCGGCCAATTGCATAAAGATAAACCCAAATTCCTCGAAGAACATTTAAATAAATGCTATGTTCCTCCGGAGGGACGGACGACATTTGAAGTTTATAATGGCGCCGATGGCGGCTGGAAGCAGCCGCAACAGGCCATCATGACCCTTCTCTACGGCGAGGTTTTCGATGGCATCATTACCTTGGAAGGCTTCAATGAGAAGGATATGCTTCTCGATAAATGGACGTCTTGGTCAAAACGTTTTGAATGGCCTTCGAACAACTTTATCTTAGTGAATCCATCTGCATCGGGCACCTATCTGCCGATACTCGGCGGCGCGGCGCTGAACTCATTTTATTCATTTTACTTTAATATGCCGCTTTTGAGGTCCTCAAACGCGATATTCTTTTTTGTCGACGCGGCCCGCACCAAACTCAACGATTCAATTATGAAAAACATGGCGTCGCTGCATAAGTCGCATTTGACGAATTTTTCCGTGCCCAAGGAGTGGAGTCGCGACGAAGTCTACGAGTACAACCTCGATCAGTACAAAAAATATTTCAAAACGACCGCCGCGCTCGCCCAAGCGCAAGGCGCAAAAGTGGTGTTCTTCATTCAGCCGTCGCCAGTTTACGGCAAGACCCTAACCGAAGAGGAAAAAGGCGTGGTTGGCGATTTGAGCTACAAGGATCTGTATCTCAAGATGGCCGATACGCTGCTCAAGCTGAAGCAGGATGGAATCGCCATCCATAGCCTGCTGGACGTTTTCTCCGCAATTCCGGACACGATTTACGCAGATCATATTCACTTTTTCGCCGACCCGGCGACCGGCGAAAGCCTCGGCAACCGCGCTGTCGCCAAGGCGATCGCCGCTCGGCTGGCCGAGGAATGGCGGCTTGAAAAAAAGTGCAGCGACTGATGAGCGGTCTCAGCGCGGAGCCGGGAAAGTCTGCAGCACCGATTCGATCGGCCCTGAATCCACCGTCATCCCGCCGTTGAACGGATTGTCCATCGCGGCAATCAAAAAGACGACCGATCCCATAAAGAGCGCAATAGCGCCGCTGAGGATCAGATGGACATGGAGTTCCATGTCGAAAATGGTCACGAGGCCAAGCAACAGGAATCCGCCGAGACACATAACCCACCAGAGTTCCTTCGGAATGCCGCTGTCGCCGGCGGCGATGAGATAGCGGCGATGCTCGACAAGCGTATTCAGACGCGTGAATGTCTCGACTTGGACCATTTCCTGGCTTTTGAGCTTGGGCTGAAAATTCATGACTTGGGCGAATAACGCGGTCAATCCCGCCGAACGTGAATGGGCTTCGCGACGGACATCCGGCGGCGGATGTACGGCCTCGACCGCCTCGAGTGCGTAGCTGCGAAGTTTTTCCTGAAGCTCGCTGCTGGTCGGCTGCGGAAAGCCGTCGAAGTCTCGGTGAAGAGCGGCGATCGTGAGCGCCTCCTTTGAGACGACGTCGCCGACCGCAGAGAAGTCCTGATAGGCCTCAACCGCGAGCAGCCCCAAAAGAATGCCGTAAAGCGTCGAGAACGCGGCCAGCGTCAGGCCGATCATTTCGTTGGCGTTGCGGCGGCCGTGGATCCATTGATGCGCGAGAGTGCGAAAAAGCAACACGCCCAGCCATGTCGCGGCAAGGAATCCGAGGCAGAACAGCGCAGCCATTTCCGTCACCGACAGATATTTAAAAAACATGGGCACAGGCGCCTCCCTTTTCGGCGGCATTAGCCGACGCCCGCGTCAAATTGTCAAAAGGGCTTATCGATTGAACAGCCATAAAAGCAGACTGATGACGACGCTCAAGACGAGCGACGTGGCGAGCGGAAAATAGAATTTGAAATTGCCACGCTCGACGACGATATCGCCCGGCAGGCGCCCGAGGCCAAATCTCTCGCCGACGGTCCAAAGAATGCCGAAGCCGACCATGACGAGCCCGGCGATGATGAGAAACTTGGCCACTGGGTAAGCCTTTCGTCGCGTTCCTGATCGATGACGTTCACGATTGCTATTTCGCGCATTTCGATGAAATCGCCAGCAGCGCCGGCGCGTCGTTCGTTGTTGCCGCTTCAGGTGACACATTGTCGCAAAGCCAGGAATTTCAGCGCCCTTCGCTTGACCACGCGCGTCGCTAAAGTTAGGTGCCGTCGAAGGGTTCGACGTCGTTGCTCGGGTTTCGCCTGCGGCGAACAGACGCAATCGAACCGACGGCGCATGGCGCGCCTCTTGCGGGAGCCTGTTGGAGACGCAGGCCGCGCGACTCTTCGCAAAGCAACCGTCTCATTGAATGGGTCGCTCCTGATGCGATCGCCGGCGCGCAGCGGTTGCGTGCGACTACGAGGGTTTTCATGAGGCCTGATCACATTTATCTCGCCATGACCATGGTCAAGCACAGCACGCTGGCCGCAGCGTGCATCTATGCGTTCAAGATCGTCTCGTTTTTCGTCAAGACATTATAGTTTCGCGCGCCGTTGCGCCGGCGCCGCCCTTCGCGCATAAACCTCGCCACGCATCGATGCGATGAAGGGGCGCAGGTTCATGGCGGCGATTGATGGTCCGAGAGTGCAGGCGCGTTCCGGCAAGCCAAAGCAGCTCGTCGTTTTTCTTCATGGCTACGGCGCCGACGGCGCCGATCTCATCGAAATCGGCCGCCAATGGCGCGCCTTCCTTCCCGACGCCGATTTCGTCGCGCCGCATGCGCCGGATCGATGCGCCGCATCGCCGACCGGACGGCAATGGTTTCCGCTCACCATGCGCGACCCGGAAGAGCGCTGGCGCGGCTGCATTGCTGCGCGTCCGACGCTCGACGCCTTTCTCGACGACGAACTCGACCGGCGCGGTCTCGACGACAGAGCGCTGGCGCTCGTCGGATTCAGCCAGGGCACGATGATGGCGCTGCATACGGGGCTGCGCCGCAAGGGCGCGCCGCGCGCGATTCTTGGCTATTCGGGCGTCTATGTGCTCGGCCCGGCGCAGGCCGACGAAGCGCCGATGGCCTATGAGAAGCCGCCGGCCGTCCTTTTGGCGCACGGCGAAGAAGACGAAATGATCCCCGTCGAGGCGCTGCTCATGTCCGCCAATGCGCTCGCCGACTCCGGCGTGCCGACCCAATGGCACCTCTCGGCGCGGCTCGGCCACGGAATCGACGAAACAGGGCTGATCCACGGCGCCCTGTTTCTGGCGCAGTCGTTCGGCGTCGCCGTCGAACTTCGCCGGCGCTGACGTTTAGGTCAGGTTCCGAAAATGTTGCCGGACTTTTTCGATGAGAACCTGCTCCAACATTTTGATTTGAGCGATTCCTGATCCGAGCCCGTCGAATCGACGCTCACCCGAAGCCTCAAATTCCCTCAAGCCCGGCCTCGGCGCCCGCCGGCTCCATCGCCGGTTCAAGTTCGACCGGGACGCGGCGCACGGCGCGGCGCATGACCGGGCGATAGAGCTGCTTGGTCGCCTCGACAATATGCACGCCGCCGCCGGGCAGCGAGAAGCGGCCCGCGATTCGCTCGAAAGCCGGCGCCGAGCGCAGCAGCGACGCGCGCTGGAACGGCGGCACGTAAAGCGCCTCGTCCCAATAAAGCGGCAGGAACTGCGCTTCCTGCAGCAATTGCTGCAGCTGACCGCGCGAATAGGGGTGACCCTGTCCAAAGGGCGTCGTGTCGACGCGCGCCCAAAGGCCGGTGCGACTCGGCGCGACGATCAGCACCCGGCCGCCGGGCGCGAGAATGCGCCAGATTTCTTCGAGCAGATCATGCGGATGTTCGTCCGTCTCCAGCGCATGGACGATCAGGATGCGATCCATGCTGGCGTCGGGCAGCGGCGTCATCGACGGCTCCACCAGGGCCGAGGCGGAGCGCCCGTCGGGCGGCCAATGGACGACGCCCTGCGTGGCCGGCATGAAGGCGAGAACCCGCTGCGCCTTCTCCCGAAAACTGTCGAGGTAAGGCGTCGCATAGCCAAGACCGAGCACGCGCAGCCCGGCGTGATCCTGCCAGCGCGTGCGCACCAGCCGCGACACCAGGCGGCGCGCGACCTCCCCCAGCGCCGTGTCGTAAAAGGCCCGCAAATGGACGACGTCGAGCATGGCCTCGATCATCGACTCAATCGATCGGTGGCGCAAGGCGCGCCGGTCGCGCGCGTTCGGCTGTCGCGTTGTTTGGCGAAGCGCTATGGTAGGCGACCGCCCAAGGAGACGACTCCCCCATGGCTTTGGAAGTTGCGCAGTTCATCTGCCTGAATGACAATTTCGGCCTGCTCATTCATGAGCCGGAATTCGGGGCGACCGCGAGCGTCGACGCGCCCGACGGCGATGCGATCGCCAAGGAGGCGGAGCGGCGCGGCTGGCCGCTGACGCATCTGCTGCTGACCCATCACCACGCCGATCACGTGCAGGGAACGCAGACGCTCAAGTCGCGCTTTCCGCGTATGAAGGTCATCGGCGCAGCCAAGGACGCGCACCGCCTCCCGCCGCTCGATCGCGCGGTGATCGAAGGCGACGTGGTCGAGGTCGGAGAGGCCCGCGCGCGCGTCATTGAAACGCCCGGCCATACGCTTGGACACATCGCCTATTATTTCGGCGACAATGAACTCGCATTTGTCGGCGACACGCTCTTCTCGCTCGGCTGCGGCCGCGTTTTCGAGGGCACCATGGACATGATGCATCTCACCCTCGAAGCGCTCGCTAACCTGCCCGGCGAAACGCGCGTCTATTGCGGGCATGAATATACGCAGGCCAACGCCAAATTCGCGCTCACCGTCGATCCAGACAATCCGGTGCTGCGCGAACGGGCGCAAACGGTCGCCGAACTGCGCGAGAACGGAAAATTCACGCTCCCGACGACCATTGCGCTGGAAAACGCCACCAACCCGTTTCTGCGCGTCGAGAACCCCAGCGTGAAGGCCGCAATGGGTATGCAGGACGCCGATCCTTTCGCCGTCTTCGCGGCGATGCGCGAGCGCAAGAACAGCTTCGCCGCATGACCAACGGGCTTTCAACGCAGGAAGTCGTGCGGCTCCTCGACCTCTCGCCCCATCCCGAGGGAGGCTTCTATCGCGAGAATTTTCGCGATTCCCGGTCGATCGGCGACGACCGCGCCGCCTCGACGGCGATCTACTATCTGCTGCCTGGCGGCGAAATCTCGCACTGGCATCGGGTCGACGCCGCCGAAGTCTGGCACTTCTACGCCGGCGCGGCGCTCGAGCTTAAGATCGCGGCGCAGGGCGCCCCGACCGAAGTCTTGCGCCTGGGCGCCGAACTCGCGGCGGGCGAGCGGCCGCAAGCCGTCGTCCCCGCGGGCGTGTGGCAGTCGGCGAAAAGCCTCGGCCGGGGGGCGAGCGAATGGACCCTCGTCGGGTGCACGGTCGCGCCGGGCTTTGAATTCGCCGGCTTCGAGCTGGCGCCGGCGGACTTCTCCCCCGACGTTCCAGCCTGAACTCAAGGGCTTTTCAGCCGATCGGGGGCTTTGACCGACCCGGCGGATAGTGTATCGGGTCGCAGACAATAAAAATGAGGAAATGTCCGAATGTGTTGGAGTGGAGAGGCGTCAGCGGTGTTGGCGACGGCGGGGATCGCCGGCGCGGCCTATTCGGCGCTCAAAAAGGACCCCGAACCGCTCGCCCTCTGGGTCTGCCTTCTCTACTTCGCCAGCATGGAGTCGCTTCAGGCGGTCGCCTACTCGGTCTTGAATCAGTGCGACTCGCCGCTCAACCAATTGATGACCATGTTTGGTTATCTCCACATCACATTCCAGCCCTTCTTCATTAACGCCGTCGCGCTTTATTTCATGCCCAAGGACAGCGCCCGCATCATCGCGCCCTGGGCCTATTTCGGCTGCTTCGTCGCTGCTATCGCCATGCTGCTCCAGCTGTATCCCTTCGCCTGGGCTGGACACTGCGCCGCCGGACGCCCGCTCTGCGGCGACATGCTGTGCACGGTCCGCGGCGAATGGCACATCGCCTGGCTGCTGCCGACGAATGGCCTTGGCAATTCCATGGTCGATAACGCCTATCTCGGCCGCGGCTACATCGAATATCCACTGATGGCCTTCTACATCCCAGCGCTCTTCGGCAGCTGGCGCTTCATCCTGTTCT
>JALHNR010000079.1 GCA_022843525.1 Methylocystis sp.
GCCAATCTGCCGTTCTATTTCGGCGGCACGTCGCTGCTCATCGTCGTTAGCGTCACCATGGACACCGTGGCGCAGATCCACGGCCATATGCAGGCGCAGCAATATGAGGGACTGATTCGCAAGACCAAGCTTCGCGGCGGGAAGCGCGCCCGATGAGGCTGGTGCTGCTCGGTCCGCCGGGGGCCGGCAAGGGAACGCAGGCGGCGCGTCTCGTCGCAAAGCACGGCGTGCCGCAGCTCTCGACGGGAGACATGCTGCGCGCTGCGGTCGCGGCGAAAACCCCGATTGGCCTGAGGGCCAAGGAGATCATGGACGCTGGCGCGCTGGTGCCGGATGAGGTCGTGATTGGCCTGATCGACGAACGGCTCGGCGCGTCTGACTGCGCCAGCGGGTTCATTCTCGACGGCTTTCCGCGCACTGTGGCGCAGGCCGAGGCGCTGCAGGAACTGCTCGAACGAAGAGGTTTAACGCTCGACGCCGTGCTCGAGCTCGCGGTGGACGAAGGCGCGCTCGTCGACCGGATGCGCAAACGGGTGGATGAAACCCGCGCCGCGGGCGGCGCGGTGCGCGCCGACGACAATCCGGAAAGCTTCAAGACGCGCCTCGAAGCCTATCGGGCCCAAACGGCCCCAGTGTCGGCGCACTACGCCAAGCGTAGCGAACTGACCAGGATCGACGGTATGGCGCCGATTGAGGATGTCACCGCGGAGATCGATCGCGCCCTGTCGGCCAGCTAGGTTTTTTCACTGAATCGCTTGACCCTCAAGCGATTGGCCCCTAAATAGGCGGTCTTCACGTTGTTGGACAGTCGGCTCCGGCTCCCGGATCGGGGGGCGGGGCCTGTTTTCGTATGAGACGGTTCGCAACCGTCCGCATGGGCCGGGCTCCACCGGACGCGGGCGTCATCCCGGAGCTTAAGGCTCCTTCTCACATGGAGAGACACAGTGGCCCGTATTGCAGGCGTCAATATCCCGACCAACAAGCGCGTCGTCATCGCGCTCCAATATATCCACGGCATTGGCGCCAAAAAGGCAGAGGAAATCTGCGAGAAGGTGAGCATTCCGGCAGAGCGTCGCGTAGCGCAGCTCACCGATGCGGAGGTTCTGCAAATCCGCGAGACCATCGACCGTGACTACATGGTCGAAGGCGATCTGCGCCGCGAGGTCGCGATCAACATCAAGCGCTTGATGGATCTTGGCTGCTATCGCGGCCTGCGCCATCGCCGCCAGCTTCCTGTGCGTGGCCAGCGCACGCACACCAACGCCCGGACCCGCAAGGGCAAGGCGAAGCCGATCGCCGGCAAGAAGAAGTAATCGCCCGTCAGGACGATCATGGATGGCCGGGACACGCCCGGCCATGACACCCGAAATCCCTAGCGCCTGGAACTACGGGCGCGTTTGAAGGACGCAAGAAAAAATGGCCAAGGACACAACGCGCGTTCGCCGCCGCGAGCGCAAGAACATCGTTTCCGGCGTCGCGCATGTGAATTCGACGTTCAACAACACCATGATCACCATCACCGACGCGCAAGGCAACACTGTGTCGTGGTCGTCCGCGGGGTCGATGGGATTCAAAGGCTCGCGCAAATCCACGCCGTATGCCGCTCAGATGGCCGCCGAAGACGCCGCCCGCAAGGCCGGCGAGCACGGCGTGCGCACGCTTGAAGTCGAGGTCTCCGGTCCGGGCTCCGGCCGTGAGTCGGCGCTGCGCGCACTGCAGGCGGCGGGATTCACCGTCACTTCGATCCGCGATGTGACGCCCATTCCGCACAACGGCTGTCGGCCGCGCAAGCGCCGCCGCGTCTGAGTTCTTTGTCTGATTCGATTTCGCGCGGCGCTGCGCATGCCCAGCGCCGCACTCAGGAGCTTCAAGGAAAGGCCTCCAAGTGAGCATCCAGAAGAACTGGCAGGAACTCATCAAGCCGAACAAGCTCGAAGTCACCGCCGGAGACGATCCCAAGCGCGTCGCGACCGCCGTCGCCGAGCCGCTGGAGCGCGGTTTCGGCGTGACGCTTGGCAACGCCCTGCGCCGCATTCTGCTGTCGTCCTTGCAGGGGGCGGCGATCACGTCGATTCACATCGACGGCGTGCTGCACGAGTTCTCGTCGATCCCCGGCGTGCGCGAGGACGTGACCGACATCGTCCTCAACATCAAGGACATCGCCATCAAATACCAGGGCGACGGCATGAAGCGCCTGACGCTCAAGAAGACGGGGCCGGGGGTCGTCACCGCGGGCGACATCCAGACGACGGGCGACGTGCAGGTGCTCAACCCTGAACTCGTTATCTGCACGCTCGACGAAGGCGCCGAGATCCGCATCGAGTTCACCGTCGCCAACGGCAAGGGCTATGCGCCCGCCGACCGCAACCGCGCCGAAGACGCCCCGATCGGCCTCATTCCGATCGACAGCCTCTATTCGCCGGTCAAAAAGGTCAGCTATCGGGTCGAAAATACCCGCGAGGGCCAGGTGCTCGACTACGACAAGCTGACGCTGACCGTCGAGACGAATGGCGCGATGAGCCCGGAAGACGCGATCGCCTATTCGGCGCGCATTCTGCAGGACCAGCTCAACGTCTTCGTCAATTTCGAAGAGCCGCGACGCGAGGAGGCCGCGCCGTCGATTCCGCAGCTCGCTTTCAATCCGGCGCTGCTGAAGAAAGTGGACGAGTTGGAGCTTTCGGTGCGGTCGGCGAACTGCCTGAAGAACGACAACATTGTCTACATCGGCGACCTTATCCAGAAGTCGGAAGCCGAGATGCTGCGCACGCCGAACTTCGGCCGCAAGTCCTTGAACGAGATCAAGGAGGTGCTGGCGCAGATGGGTCTGCATCTGGGCATGGAAGTCGCTGGCTGGCCACCTGAGAACATCGACGATCTCGCGAAGAGATTCGAGGAGCATTATTGAGTTTCCCCCTTCTCCCGCATGCGGGAGAAGGGGTCGCGCGAAGGCGACGGATGAGGTGGCGCGGGAAATGCCATCATCCGACCCCGCTTCGCGGGGCCCTCTCCCGCGAGCGGGAGGGGAAATAATGGAGACGGCCGTTCCTTGGCACGGCGGCCGTATAATCAACGGAGAGCCGAATGTATCACGGTCACAAGAAGCGCCGCTTCGGGCGCACGCATGAGCACCGCAAGGCGATGTTCGCCAATATGGCGCAGGCGCTCATCAAGCATGAGCAGATTGTCACGACGCTGCCAAAGGCGAAGGATCTGCGTCCCGTCGTCGAGAAGCTCGTGACGTTGGGCAAGCGCGGCGACCTCCATGCGCGCCGGCAGGCGATCGCCAAGATCAAGGACGTCAAGCTCGTCGGCAAGCTCTTCGACGTGCTCGGACCGCGCTACAAGGATCGCAACGGCGGCTATACGCGCGTGCTGAAGGCAGGCTTCCGCTATGGCGACAATGCGCCGCTCGCGGTCATCGAATTCGTCGATCGCGACGTGAACGCCAGGGGTCAGGACTCCGGACCGGTTCGCGAAGCAGAGGCGGCCGCGTAAACGGCTCAAGGGCGACCGCTTCGATCGCTATGCTGATCAGCAAACTCGGCGTCGCACCCGGTCATCGGGATGCGGCGCCGTAAGCGTTTTAAGGGTAGGAAGCGTCGGAGAACCTCGCGCGGAAGCCGCCTGATCGGCGATTGCGCTTCCGGCTGGCGCCTCGTCGGCGCTTCTCCGCACTGAACCATCATCGCATTCTTATCGTCTCGCGTCTTTGCGTCTATAAATGCGCCGGCAAAAACGAGCTACGGAGCGCTTCATGAAGATCTCGGCGCGTCACATTTTTATGGCTGCGGCGCTCGCCTGCGCCCTCGCGGCGCCTTTGGCCTCGGCGCGCGCTGAAGTTTCGCCTGAACCGGCTCAGAGCGCCTCGCCAAGGCCGCCTGGCCGTGTCGAGAGCTTTACGCCGCCGGCGCCCGAGCGCGCCGTGCCGACAAGCCGCGGCGAGCTGATGAATTCCTTCGCGCCGGTCGTCAAAAAGGCGCAGCCGGCGGTCGTCAACGTCTTCGCGTCACGGGTCGAGCGTATGCCCGCCAATCCGCTGTTCGACGACCCGATCTTTCGTCGCTTTTTCGGCGAGGGCGGCGGCATGCCGGGGCGCAACATGGCGCAGTCGCTGGGCTCGGGCGTCATCGTCGATCAAAGCGGCCTTGTCGTCACCAACAACCATGTGATCGAGGGCATGACCGACGTGAAGGTGGCGCTCGCCGACAAGCGCGAATTCGCCGCGAAGATTTTGTTGCGCGATCCGCGCACCGATCTCGCGGTGTTGAAGCTCGTCGACGGCGCTAATTTTCCGACCATGGAGCTTGGCGACTCGGATGCGCTCGAAGTCGGCGATTTAACGCTCGCGATCGGCAATCCCTTCGGCGTCGGTCAAACGGTGACGCAAGGCATTATTTCGGCGCTTTCGCGCACCCATGTCGGCATCAGCGACTATGGCTTCTTCATTCAGACGGACGCGGCGATCAATCCCGGCAATTCGGGTGGACCGCTGGTCGACATGAACGGGCGCGTCGTCGGCATCAATTCCGCGATCTTCTCGAAGTCCGGCGGATCGGTCGGCATCGGCTTCGCCATCCCCGTCAATATGGTCAAGAGCGTGATCGCCGCCGCGAAAGGCGGCGGCAAGCAGGTGCGGCGGGCCTGGATGGGCGCGACGCTGCAAACGCTCTCGCAGGAGATCGCCGACGGCCTCGGGCTCGATCGTCCCACCGGCGCTCTGCTGGCCGACGTCGATCCAAAGGGGCCGTCAGCTGAAGCCGGTCTAAAGCGCGGCGACGTCATTATTTCGGTCGACGGCCAGACGGCCGACGACCCGGAGGCGGTCGGCTATCGGCTCGCCACCAAGCCGATTGGCGGGCAGGCGACGCTCGGTGTGTTGCGCGGCGGCAAAAAGATCGTCGCGCAAATTCGACTCGCGCCGGCGCCGGAAACGCCGCCGCGCGACGCGATCAGGATAAAGGGCGCGTCGCCTTTCGCCGGCGCGACGGTGATGAATATTTCTCCTGCGGTCATTGAAGAGATGTCGGTGCAGGGAACGACCAATGGCGTCGTGGTGTCCGAAGTCGATGACGGCTCCTACGCGCAGCAGCTCAATCTGCAGCGCGGCGACATAATTCTCGCCGTCAACGATCAAAAGATCGGGACGACGCGCGATCTGGAGAGCGTGACGGCAGGGCGCGCCTACTATTGGAAGATCACCCTGGCGCGCGGCGGGCAGGTGTTCACGACCGTCATCGGCGGCTAGGATCGGCATGAGCGCGCTTGCGATCCTCGTCACGACGATCGACGACGAGGAAAAGGCGCGCGCGCTTGCCCGGGCGGCGCTCTCCGCAAAGCTCGCCGCTTGCGTTCAGATACATCCCATTCGCAGCCACTACGTCTGGAAGGACGAGATGCGCGAAGAGCCTGAGTTTTTGTTGCACATGAAAGCGCGCGGCGACGACTATGCCGCGCTTGCCGAACTGATCCGCCGTCTGCATAGCTATGAGACGCCGGAAATTCTGCGCATCGACGTCGCCGAGGCGGATAAAGATTATCTCGCCTGGGCGATGGAGGCGACGCGACGGTAAGCGCGCCGGCGGAGCGTCTTCCAAATCGCCGATCTCGGCATTACGTTTCCTGCGCGGCGACGCTTCGTGCGCCGCGCCAGCCTTCGGGACCCTTGGATGTCACCTCCCACCGACTATTTCGTTGACCGCCGCAGGCTTCGCCGCAAGCTCGGCTGGTGGCGTCTCGCCGCCCTGATCGCCTTAGGCGTCGCCGGCCTCGTCGCCGTGGTGCGGCTCGGCGGCGCCGACTCCGCCGATAAGCTCACGCCGCATATCGCCCGCCTTGAACTGCAGGGCGTCATCACCGGCGACGACGATACGATCGATATGATTAAAAAGATCGGGGAGTCGAGCCAAACGAAGGCTTTGCTGCTGGAGATTGAGAGTCCCGGCGGCACGACGACAGGCTCGGAACGGCTCTATGAGGAGGTTCGGCGCGTCGCCGAGAAGAAGCCCGTCGTCGCCGTTGTCGGAACGGTGGCCGCGTCCGGCGCCTATATCGCCGCGCTTGCCGCCGATACGATCGTGGCGCGCGGCAATTCGCTCGTCGGCTCGATCGGCGTGCTGTTCCAATATCCCAACGTCTCGAAGCTGCTCAATAATTGGGGCGTCGAGGTCGAGACCGTAAAATCATCGCCGCTCAAGGCCGCGCCCAACGGGCTCGAACCGACGAGCCCGGAGGCGCGCGAGGCGGTCGCCAGTCTCGTCGCTGACTCCTACGCCTGGTTCAAGGCGCTGGTTCAGGAGCGGCGCAAGCTTGACGACGCGGAGCTGGCGAAGGTCTCTGACGGCCGTGTCTTCACCGCGCGCCAGGGCGTGCCGCTGAAGCTTGTCGATCTCATCGGCGGCCAGCGCGAGGCCATCGATTGGCTGGTCGCCAACAAGGGAATCGCGAAAGACATGCCTGTGCGCGAGTGGAAGAAGAAATCCAGCCTGGAGCGGCTTGGGCTTCTCGGCGCCGCCGCCGGCCTCGCGCGGGTCGCTGGACTGGAAGCGATCGCTGGTTTTTTAGAAAAATCAATTCTCCTCGAACGGAGCGGCGAGCTTGACGGCCTTTTGGCGATTTGGCAGCATTCGGCCGCGAACTGACTCGGGCGTCGCGCTCTGTTTGACGCCAACATATTGGATCGGCTCATGATAAAGTCGGAACTTATTCAACGTATCGCGCGCCGAAACGGCCATCTATACCAGCGCGACGTGGAGACGATCGTCAGCACGATTCTTGACGAGATCACCTCGGCATTGGCGCGGGGCGATCGCGTTGAATTGCGGGGCTTCGGCGCGTTTTCGGTCAAGAAACGCGATGCGCGCACCGGCCGCAACCCACGCACTGGCGCGCAGGTGTCGGTGCAGCAAAAGAGCGTGCCGTTCTTCAAAACCGGTAAAGAGATGCGCGAGCGCCTCAACGAGAATTATCCGGGCTGAGGCGATGTAAAGCGGCTGCGTCCTCTGGGTCTCGGGACGCGCGGCAGCGGCGAAGCGGCGGCTATATGTGGCGGCTGCCCAGCGTGTTGCGCGGCGCCGGCAAGAGGGAGATGTTATGAAGTCCATCCTGCGCGTCATCATTTTCGTTCCTCTGGCGCTCATCATTTTGTTTTTTTCGATGGCCAACCGAGGCTCGGTGCGCATCGGGCTTGATCCCTTCGCGCCGAGCGACGGATCGGGTCCTTCTTTCGAGGCGCCGATCTTCCTTGTCGTTCTGGCGTCGATGGCGATTGGCGTGCTTGCGGGCGGGATCTCTTCCTGGCTTGGGCATCTTTCCGTGCGCCGCGCCGCGAAGATCGCTCGCGCCGAGGCGCGCAAGACGCGTGTGGAGATCGATAAGCTGCGTCAGCAGGCGTTGGCGAGCCTGCCGGCCGATAAGAGAGTGAAGAGCAGTTAGTTAAGCGGACTGTCTCTTCGCCGCGCCTAGAGGCTTCCCGATCACATGAATCATGTGATCGATAAGGAATCGCTCAAAAGCCAATGTTGGAGCGGGTTCCCCTCGAAAGGTCTGTCAGCTTTTCGGACCCTGCTCTAGTGAAAATCCCGCGATTTCGGCAGGACGCGGACATTGCGCGGATGGCCGCCGCGCGGATGCTGGGGATGGATGAATTCGTCCGCGCGAGACAGGACGATTTCCGGCCGATGCGCGTCTGACAGTCTATTGAGGTCCTGGCTGCGGTCGATAATGCGCTGCGCCATCAGATGCACGACATTTTCGGGGCTCTTCTGCACCCTGCCTTCCACCAGCATGAGTCGTGACGCCATCGTCTCGCGGCGGTAGCGCTCGAAAAGGCGCGCCCAGATGACGATATTGAGGATGCCGGTTTCGTCTTCGAGCGTGACGAAAATGGCGTTGCCCTGTCCGGGCCGCTGGCGCACCAGCACGACGCCGGCGCCGCGCGCAAAGGCGCCATCCGTGAGCGCCGAAACTTCCGCGCAGGTGATGATCCGTTCGCGCGCGAAAATCGGCCGCAGCACCGCCATTGGATGGGCTTTCAACGACAGCCGCAGCGTTTGATAATCGGCCGCCACATGTTCGCCAAGCGACATGGACGGCAGCAGCGGATCTTGTTCCTTGGCGAGTTCGCGCGCGTCGGCGGCGGCAAAGAGCGGCAGGGGTTTGGCGTCCGGCAGACGCCGCACGGCCCAGAGCGCGTCGCGGCGGTCGCTTCGCAAGGAGCGGAAAGCGTCGGCGTCGGCGAGCGCACGCATCGTCGCGCCGTTGAGCGCCGCCCGCCGCGCAAGGTCTTCGACGCTGTCATAGGGCTTCGTCCGCGCTGCGACGATGCGCTGTCCTTCGTTCTCATGCACGCCGTCCGCTTGCCGAAAGCCGAGACGCAGCGCCAAATCTCCTGCACGCTCCAGCGTATTGTCCCATTCGCTGAAATTCACGTCGACGGCGCGCACGTCGACGCCATGTTCGCGCGCGTCGCGCACGATCTGCGCCGGCGCGTAAAAGCCCATCGGCTGCGAATTGAGCAGCGCGCAGGCGAAGATCGCCGGATAGTGGCATTTGATCCAGGAGGAGATGTAGACGAGCTTGGCGAAGGAGGCGGCGTGGCTTTCCGGAAAGCCATAGGAGCCGAAGCCCTTGATCTGCTCGAAACAGCTTTGCGCGAAGCCGCGATCATAGCCGCGCGTCGCCATGCGTTCGACCATCAGCGCCTCGAATTCATGGATCGTGCCAAGATTGCGAAAGGTCGCCATGGCGCGGCGCAGCCGATTGGCTTCAACGTCGGAGAATTTCGCCGCGACCATGGCGAGCTTCATCGCCTGCTCCTGAAAGAGCGGCACGCCCTTGGTTTTTTCGAGCACCTTGCGCAATTCGTCCGGCGGCCCGTGCTCCGGCGCGGGCGAGGGATAGATCACCGGCTCGCTTCCGGAGCGGCGGCGCAGATAGGGATGCACCATATTGCCCTGAATGGGTCCTGGCCGCACGATCGCCACCTGAATGACGAGATCGTAGAACTCACGCGGCTTCAGGCGCGGCAGCATGTTCATTTGGGCGCGGCTCTCGACCTGAAAGACGCCGATGGAGTCGCCTCGACACAGCATGTCATAGGTCGCCGTGTCGTCGGCCGGCACATCGGCCAGTCCCATGTCCTTTCCTTCATGGGCGCGCAAATAATCGAAACATTTGCGGATGCAGGTGAGCATGCCGAGCGCCAGCACATCGACCTTCATCAGACCGAGCGCGTCGATGTCGTCCTTGTCCCATTCGATGAAGGTGCGCTCCGGCATCGCGGCGTTGGCGATGGGCGTCAGTTCGTCGAGTCGTCCGCGCGCGAGGACGAAACCGCCGACATGCTGCGAGAGATGGCGCGGAAAGCCGAGCAGCCGGGTGGCGAAATGAATGGCGCGGCGGATGACGGGATTTTCGGGATCAAGCCCGGTCTGGCGGATGTAAGCTTGCGGAATGTCGGAGCCCCAACTGCCCCATTGCGTGCTGGCGAGCGCGGCGGTCACATCCTCGGTCAGTCCGAAGACCTTGCCGACTTCGCGAATGGCGCTGCGCGGCCGATAGCTGATGACGGTCGCGACGAGGCCGGCGCGCTCGCGGCCGTATTTGCCGTAAATATGCTGGATGATCTCTTCGCGCCGCTCATGCTCGAAATCGACGTCGATGTCGGGCGGCTCTTTGCGCTCCTGCGAGATGAATCTGGCGAAGAGCAGATCATTCTCCGCCGGATCGACGCAGGTGACGCCGAGCACATAGCAAACGGCGGAATTGGCGGCGGAGCCGCGCCCCTGGCAGAGAATCCCCTTGTCTTCGGCGATCCGCACGATGTCGTGAATGGTGAGGAAATAGCGTGCGTAGTCGAGCGTCTCGATGAGCGCCAGCTCTTCGCGTAGAAGCTTCTCGACCTTCTCCGGCACGCCGTCTGGATAGCGCATGACGGCGTGGCGATAGGTCAGCTCCTCGAGCCATTCCTGGGGATTGCGCCCCGGCGGGACAGGCTCGTCCGGATATTCATATTTCAGTTGATCGAGCGAGAAATCGACGCGCGCGAGAAAACATTGCGTCTCCTCGATCGCCTCCGGCGTCTCAGTGAAGAGACGCGTCATTTCGTCGGGCGTCTTCAAATGACGCTCGGCGTTGATCTCGATCCGGCGTCCGGCTTGCGCGAGCGTCACGCCTTCGCGAATGCAGGTCATGACGTCTTGCAGATCGCGCTGGCCGGGATCGGCGTAGAGCGCGTCATTTGTCGCAAGCAAAGGCGTCTGCGTTCGCGCGGCGATTTCTTTAAGTCTTGCGAGACGCCGCCTGTCGTCGCCGCGCCGCGGCATGGTCGCGCCGAGCCAGACGTCGCCCTGCGCAAGATCGCTCAGACGCGCGAGCGTCGAGGGCAGGCGCGTCAGATTGCGTGAAGGCATGACGATCAGCAGCAGACCGTGCGCGGCTTGTGCAAGATCGTCGAAATACAGACGGCATTCGCCTTTCTTGGCGCGAAGATTCCCCGTCGTCAGCAGCCGCGTGAGCCTTCCCCAGCCGTCGCGATTTTGCGGATGAACGACAATGTCGGGCGTCTCGTCGGCGAAAACGAGCCGCGCGCCGACGACGAGCTTGAAGGATTGGGCGCGCGCTGCGTCGATCTGCGCGAGAAGCGCCGCATCATCGCCCGCCGGCGGATCGCGCAATTTTTCCTGCAGCTCCTTAAGCGCGGCATAGGCGCGCACGACCCCGGCGACGCTGTTGCGGTCGGCGATGCCAATGCCGCTATGGCCGAGCAGCAGCGCCGTCAGCGCCATGTCCCCAGGATGCGACGCGCCGCGTAGAAAAGAGAAATTCGTCGCGGCGACGAGTTCGGCGAAAGGCGCGTTCATGCGAAGAGCCCATGCAGGAACCAGCGCGGCGCGGCGGTTTCGCTTTCATAGAGGCCTTCGCGAAACACCCAGAAGCGGCGGCCTTCGCGATCCTCCAGCCGGTAATAGTCGCGCGTTCGCCTGTCGCGGCCGACCGAGTTGCGCCACCATTCCGGCGCGATGCGCTCGGGCCCTTCGGCGCGGGCGATCATGTGGCGCACGCGGCGCCATTTGAAATGCATCGGCGGCCCGTCCGGGGTCTCCGCCATTGTGTCGATGGGCTGCGGCGGATCGAACAGAAACAGCGGCCGCAAGGGCGGCTCGTCCGGCTCCGGCTTCTCCCAGGCATTGGGTTTGGAAGAAGGAGACGCCGCGTAAACATAGGAGGCGGCGCGCACGGGATCATGCGTCTCATGCGCCGCAAAGCGCAGCACGCGTTCGCGTCCAAAACGCGCCGCCAGGCGATCGACGAGATCGGCGACGTCGCCTTCCTGCGCGCTCTGCCGCTCGAAGCCGATCTGGCTTTGCGCCAGAGTTTCGGCGTTGAGGACGCAAAAGCGGATGACGTCGAAGCCGAATCCTGGATCGAGCGGATCGGCGAGCGACTCGGCCTTCAGACGAAAGAGCCGCAGCAGCGCCTCGACATTGCGCGAGGGCGCGCCGGTTTCGAAACGCAGGGCAGCGACGGCGCCGTCGGTGCGAAAGAAGCGCGCTTCAAAAGCGCGGCCGCCTTCGCCGCGCCTTTCGAGAATGCCCATCGCTTCCGCGATCAGCGGCCGCAGAACATTCTCTATCGCGGAGAGATCGAGAAAAGGCTCGGCGAAGCGCCGCTCGACCATGCATTCCGGCAAGGGCCGCAAGGGCGTGATGCGCGCGTCCTCGCGTCCCAGAATGCGCGTCAGCCGCCGCATGGTTTCGTCGCCGAAACGCGCCGTCAGCGCGGCCGAGGAACGATCGGCGAGATCGCCCAAGCTCGTGAGTCCGGCGCGCGTCAGCGCCACGCTCGTCTCTTTTGGCGCTTCGAGCGCGGCGATGGAGAGCGGGCGTGTGAAAATTTCATCTTCGCCCGGAGGCGTGACGCCCGCTTGGCCAAAACGCGCCAGAGCGCGCGCGGCGTCCGGCGTTCCGGCGACGGCGGCGCGGCCGGTGAAGGAGAGGCGCGCCATCGCCTGCAGGATGCAGGTCCGCATCATCGCTTCGCCGCCAAAAAGATGCGCGCAGCCCGTCGCGTCGAGCATGAGGCCGCAGGGCGGATCGAGCGCCACGAGCGGCGTGAACTGTTCGCAAAAGGCGGCAAGCCGCAGCATCAGCCGCTCGTCGGCGTCAGGGTCGGCCTGCGCGACGGCGAGATGGGGGGCGCGCGCCCTGGCGTCGGCGAGCGTCATGCCCGGCGTCAGACCGAGCGCGATCGCCTTTCGATCGAGCGCGTCGATGCGCAGCGCGCTGCGTTCTTTTTTGACGAGGATGAGCGGCGCGTCATCCGAATTTGCGTCCGGCCCTCTGCGGCGCGCCTTCGCCAGGCGTTCCGCCGACAGGAAGGGAAGCCACAGGGCCAGATAGCGACGATGCGTCGAATGTTCTGTCCTCGAAGGCGCCACGGTCACGGTTCCACTCCACACGCCACTCATGCTGCTCTTGCCCCGCCGCGCCGCCGCGCTGGCGCAGCAGAAAAACGGTAAAAGCCGCTGATCCCGGCGCATTCGCCGCCAGCGCGCGGGAAGGCGCGGCGCGCACAAGCCAGCGGCTTGCGGCGGCGCTCGGCGCAGGGGAGGCGCCGACGCGGGAGACAAAGATCGGCGCGCCGGCGGCGGCGGCGGCTAGAGCGAGGCGCCGGCTTGCGGTGAGATCATAGGCGCGCGCTTC
>JALHNR010000080.1 GCA_022843525.1 Methylocystis sp.
AAGACGCCCGATTCCGCCTGGCGCACGGAGTTTTCCGTGCGGAAGCCGTCGAACAGCGTCTGCGACATGTTCAGCGTCGCGCCGCGTGGGTACCCCACGTAGGTGTCCTGGAAATCGCCGCTCGCGCCGGCCGCGGCGCCCGCCTGTTGGCTGCTGCTGCCGCCAAAGGGGATCTTGATCGCCGCATATTGCGCGCCAGCCTGTGCGGTGATGCTGGCTTTCGGCCGAAGGCCCGATTTTGCCTTCGGCGCGTCCTCGTCGCGCACCCGCACATTGGCGCGGCTCTGGTTGAGATCCGGGTTGCCGTAATAGGCCCGCGCCAGCGCCGACCTAAGGCTCTCCGCAGAGGCCCGGCCCGGAGAAAAAGCAACCGCTGCAAGCGCCAATGCCGCGGACGCGCAGGACAGGACGTTGGCCGACCGCCGCCACCCGAGGCCAAACCCGTCGCTTCTCATTTTCTCAACCTATCCTCACGCGTCGACCTGCGCGCCACTCTACGGCAGCGACCAGTCTCAACGATGACACCGAACGCAACGCTAGGAACGCGATTGAGGCGAAATGGCGGCGCTAGAGGTTGAAGGCTGGCGCCTGTTCGAAGCCATCGAGCACCGGCGCCGTCGCCGAGAACAACGGCAGTTCGCCCGCCGCACGGCCGTCCTGGCGCTCAAAGCGCACGACCTGCTGGCCGGCGCGCGTCTCGGGCGTGACGATCGCCAGCAGCCGACCATCGGGCGTCAGCTGTTCAAACAGCGCCTCGAGTCCCGCCTGAACGCGGCCTTGAACAATGATGACGTCATATGGGGCGCCGCCGGCGAAGCCTTTTTCAAGAGGCCCCAGCACAAATTGCACGTTGTCGCAGCCCGAGGCAGCAAGCCCCGTCTTGGCGCTGTCAGCCAGATCGGGATCGCATTCCAGCGCGACCACCTTGTCGGCGAGGCCAGAGAGCAGCGCGGACGAGTACCCAACGCCTCCAATATCGAGCACCCTATCGGTCGCTTTGACGTCGGCGCTTTGAAGCATCCGGGCTAATACGAGCGGCGGCAGCAGGTTGCGTTTGCGTCCGCTGGCGCCCTTCACAGAGATCGCCAAATCCGAATAGGCGAGCGAGGCGAGCGAGTCCGGCAGGAAAATCTCGCGCGGCGTCTCGAGAAAGCGCTCGAGCAAGGGCACATCGGTCACATCGAACGGACGAAGCTGGCGTTCGACCATGGTGTGGCGCAAAGTCGCTGTCGCCTCGCCCATCTTCGTCACTTGCGCCACCCTGTCCAACATTCGCATTCCGGCCTTGCGCCGGCCCCTTGGAGGAGATGCTGCGGCGCAAGAATCTGCCGCCGGCGTTTTATAGGCGCCGGCTCACGCCATGTCCATGGCTTCGCGCACAGTTCCCCCGCCGACGAGCAGACGAACGCCGTCGCCGCTCTCGCCCAATCCGCGCATCTGCTCAAGCGACGTCTTGTCGAGCACTTCGGCGATCGCCTCTCGCGCCCGCAGCATGACGAGGCGAACCGCGCATCGCGTCTCGTCCGTGCAGTCGTCGCAACGACGGTAGACGGTCTTACTTGCGCATTGGATAGGCGCCAGCGGTCCGTCGAGCGCGCGCACGATATTGCCGACGCCAATGTCTGAAGGCGGCCGCGCCAACATATAGCCGCCGCCTTTGCCTTTTTTCGAATGGACGAAGCCAGCGTTGCGCAGTTCGCCTAAAATTGCATCGAGAAACTTCTTCGGGATCTGGTTGGAGGCGGCGATCTCCGCGACCAATGCGGTTTCTCCCGGCCGCACCCCCGCCAGGTGAACCATGGCCTTGAGGCCGTATTTGGCTTTTTTTGTCAGCATTCCCGTCATGACCTTTAGGGCCTAGGTCCGAACCGGACGCCCTTGTGCGCCTACATACTACTGCAGTCGACCGGCATGTTCATCTTTTCCCCAAATGCGGCGCGCGCCAGAATTGACAAAGTTGACTATCTTTATAGAGTAGAACTAGCATTGCCGACGAAAGAAAGAAATGCCCGCCTTTTTGGACGCGCTCAGCGCGATCAATCTCCTCTACTCCGCTTCTGGCTTCTTCGTCGGCGCGCTTGTCGGTTTCACCGGCGTCGGCGGCGGCTCGCTGATGACTCCGATCCTGATGCTGGTTTTCGGCGTGCCGCCGACGACCGCCGTTGGCACCGACTTGCTTTACGCCGCCGTAACCAAGACAAATGGCACGCTCGTTCACGCCCTGCACGGGACGGTCGACTGGCGCATCACCCGCCGGCTGGCCTATGGCAGCGTGCCTGCGAGCGTCGCAAGTCTTCTCGTCCTCTCCTGGCTCGGCAAATCCGGCGGCCATGCGGCCAATGGGCTCATCACCTCTGCGCTTGGATTCGCGCTGCTGCTGACGGCCTTCTCGATTCTCTTCCGTCGGTGGATCCTCGATCACATCGCGAAACACACGAACGACATGAGCGATCGGCGCCTGCTGTGGCTGACGGCGACTCTCGGCGCTCTTCTCGGCGTGCTGGTCTCGATCTCTTCGGTCGGCGCCGGGGCGATCGGCATGACCGTGCTGCTGGCGCTGTATTCGCACACGCCGACGGCGCGTCTTATCGGCTCCGATATCGCCCACGCCGTGCCGCTGACGCTGATCGCCGGCTTCGGGCACTGGCTGATGGGCGGCGTCGACTGGTTGCTGCTGCTTTCGCTCCTCATCGGGTCTCTTCCAGGCATCGCCATTGGCGCCCATTTCGCTGCTCGGGTCCCCGACCGCTACCTACGGCCGGCGCTTGCGAGCGTCATGGCTCTGGTCGGAATCAAACTATCAATCTAGACCTCATTCTTCTTTCTCTGGGGGCGAGACATGTCTCAGGCTGCACCAAGCTTCACGCCGCCGGCCAAACCTGGCCGAGGCCGCATCTATGATTCCATCACACAGACGATCGGCGATACGCCGCTCGTCCGGCTCGATCGGTTTGCGCGCGAGCGCGGCGTAAAGGCGAATCTCCTCGCTAAACTGGAATTCTTCAACCCGATCGCGAGCGTCAAAGACCGCATCGGCGTCAGCATGATCGAATCGCTCGAAAAGAGCGGCAGGATCACGCCGGGGAAAACGGTGCTGATCGAACCGACGTCAGGCAACACCGGCATCGCGCTTGCCTTCGTCGCCGCCGCGCGCGGCTATCGACTCATTCTCATCATGCCGGAATCGATGTCGATCGAGCGGCGCAAGATGCTGGCGCTGCTCGGCGCCGAACTTGTGCTCACCCCCGCCTCGCAGGGGATGAAGGGGGCGCTCGCCAAGGCCAGTGAACTTGCCGCCCAAAATCCCGACGCCGTCATTCCCCAGCAGTTCGAAAACCCCGCCAATCCCGAGATTCACCGCGTGACGACGGCGGAGGAAATCTGGAACGACACCAATGGCGAGGTCGACTATTTCGTGTCGGGCGTCGGCACTGGCGGCACGATCACCGGCGTCGGCCAGGCGCTGAAGGCGCGCCGGCCCGGCCTGCGCGTCGTGGCCGTGGAGCCGGAAGACTCGGCCGTGCTTTCCGGGCGCCCGCCCGGCCCCCATAAAATCCAAGGCATCGGCGCGGGCTTCGTGCCGCCCATTCTCGATCGAAGCGTCATCGACGAGATCGTCACCATCGGCAATCAGACGGCGTTCGAGACGGCGCGGCTGCTCGCTCGGCTGGAGGGAATTCCCGGCGGCATCTCATCGGGCGCCGCCGTCGCCGCCGCGTTGGAGATCGCCGGGCGCCCTGAGGCCGAGGGCAAGAATATCGTTCTGATCATCCCGTCCTTCGCCGAGCGCTATCTCTCGACGGCGCTGTTCGAAGGGCTGTGACAGTCACGGCGCGGGCGGGCATTCATAGGCGAAGCCCGCCTTCGCCATGCCGGCCTTGCACGAATCCGACAGATAGAGGTCTATCGCCTTGGCGCATTCGTCATCCAGCCTGTTCGAGGCGCCGAGCGAAGCGAGCTTTCGCGCAAATGCAAGATCAAGGATGAAATTCGAGACCATGCGCCGGCGGTCGCGCTCGCGTTTTGCGGGCGGGTCGCTGATGACGATAACGTGAGAGCGCGGCTCATCGTGACGGCATTGGATAAGCGCATTTTCGACCCTCAGCCTTGCGATTGAGGCCGGGGCATCTTCTCCATCTTCAAACCTGCTATCCGCCACGTTGATTGTGACGTTGCGCAGCGTCGCTCCATCGAGCCGGCCGCCTGTGCGCGAGAGATTGACGCGTTGTTCGGCAGCGCCAGCTTTTCCGAAAATCGAGACATTCGATGCGTCGGAGTTGAAAATCGAAAGCGTCCCGGCGAAATCCTCGAACGTCGCGCCGCGCGCGGAAACGCGGGACATGCGCAAACGCGAATCTTCTTCGAAATTCACGAATGTCGCTCGATCGAGAACAGTTTCGCGGAACTCTGGAGGATGTTTCACCCAAGCGAAGTCGATTCTCGCATCGGCGAAATTAGCGTTCGAAACACTCCGACCGAGACTGCCAGCTCTAACGACGAGCGGCTTTTCATTCGGGCATGCCTGCGTGGGAATGAGCGCAAATGTCGAGGCGTCGAAGCGCCCGGGAAGACGCGTCGCACAATCGACCGAAGCGTTTTTCAAATCCGCGCTGGACAGGTCCGCGCGCGACAGATCGGCGCCGCGCAAATCGGCGCTATGGAGATTAGCGCCGCGAAGCGACGTTCCGTCGAACGTCGCCTCCCGCAAATTTGCCTCGGAGAGATTGGCTCCGTCGAGCTTCGTCCCGACCAGCCGCGCGGCGCGCAGATCGGCATAGCGTAGATCCGCGTCTTCCAACTTGGCGCGGGAGAGATCGGCGCGCGTGAGCTGGGCGCGGAAGAGAGACGCCTGCGGCGCGACGAAACCGCGAAGATCGGCCCCGGCGAAGGCGCATGAAACACAAGTGAACTCTCGGGCTTCGACGCCCGACAGATCGGCGGCGTTGAATTCGACCGAATGAAAAAACGCCTTGTTCAATCTGGCGCCGACGAAATCTCCCCCTTCAAAGCCAACATGGATGAAGCGGGAGCCGGTGAAGTCGGCGCCGCGCCCATTGAAATTTTGATAAAAGACGACCTGGCTCAAAATACTGTTTGAGAGGTCTGAGTGGTTAAAATCGTCGCGGCTGGCGTACGTGAAATAGCCGGTGCCGCCGTCTTCTGTCGCCTTCTTACGCGGCTGCCTCAACTTTATCTCGAGCAATTCCGCACGCGCACGCAGCTCGCCCGACTCCCACGCCTTGCTTTTCGCGGCATACGCTTCCTTGGGCTTTCCAGCCGCCGTAAGGGCTTCCGCCAGACGCAGCTGAGCCAGAGGACGATCGGGCCAGCGGCGCGCGACCTCCCTCGCGAGCGGAAGGGCGAGCGCGGGCTCCTGCCAATAAAGAAAATGGGCGAGGAGCGCGAGCTGCGCGTCGGCGTCGTCCGGCGCGGCGCGTGCTTTCGCCTCCAGAGCTTCGCGTTCGGCGGCGAAATTCTCGACCATGGACGCCGACACGCCGTCGAAACAGATGGGCGACCAGTAGAGAACTGCGCGCGCGCGTTTGAGCAGACTCAAGGGCTCCTTTTGCGCCGTCTCACCGATTTCGGGAATATGCGTCCCGCAGCTCTCTTCCCCGCCGAATTCGACATCGAGGCGCGCGCCGGTCTTCACGCCTTTCCAGCCCCGAGTGATCCTGACGGTCGCGATTTTGTAGGAAAGGTCGGACCCCGGCCGCAGCTTCTCGACGACGTAATCGGCGACGACATCCGCGTGGCGCAGATTTCCCGCCCAGTCCTTCACGACCGGCGACGGGCAGGAGCAGGCGCGCGCAGATGGCGTCGCCAGCAACACGAGGAGAAATGCGCAAACTCTATAAAAATACGTCATGGCGCCGCCCAAAACGTCCGACGCGCAGGCCAAACGACGATTGAGCGCGTCACGGTCGGCGTCGACAACAGCTTACAAAGCGAAACGTCGACGCCGCAAGTGCTTCGCTGCCGACGGCCAGAAGGCAATTCGCGCGCCGCGGCAGCCGCGGCGCGCATCCTCAGGCCTTGGACGATCCGCTTCTGTTGCGCTTCTGCTGCGGCTTCGATGCCGGGCTCGGCTTCGCCACGGGGCTCGGCGTCGCCTGCGCGATCTTGCGGCGATGGACCGCCCCGCGCGCATAAGCGCCTGCGACATAGCCGACCGCGACAATGATAATGTAGACGATCACCAGGAATCCGCCGCGCTGATTGGCGGACGCCGCCCGTTCGAGAAGGGCGATGACTTCCGTCTGGTCTATGAATTTGTCGGCGACGATTCCGCAGACAATGCCGACGATTGGCACGAGCCAGGACGGCGCCCGGAAATAGCCGAGCGCCGCGGCGAGCAGGAACGCCACGAGGCCGAAGACGTGCAAAAACTCGATCAAGATTGACTGGATGATGAGCCCAACAAAGCGGATGAGCTTGATCATTTCTACTCCCCTACGATCATTGATTTTCTACAAGCTTACACGTTAGGTAGGTGCTGTGCGAGCGCTTCGAGCACCGCCATGCGCACCGCGACGCCCATCTCGACCTGTTCGCGGATAAGCGAGCGCGGGCTGTCGGCGACGGCGGTGTCGATTTCCACGCCGCGATTCATCGGCCCGGGATGCATGACCAGCGCATCGGGCGCCGCATAGGCCAGCTTCTCTTCGTCGAGCCCGAAGAAGTGGAAATATTCGCGGGCGCTCGGCGTCAGCGCGCCGGCCATGCGCTCGCGCTGAAGGCGCAGCATCATGACGATGTCAGCGGCCTCAAGTCCGCACCTCATGTCGTGAAACACCTCGACGCCCAGCCGCGAAAGACTGTCGGGCGCAAGCGTCGAAGGGCCGACGACGCGCACGCGGGCGCCAAGCGCGCCAAGCAGCAGAATGTTTGAGCGCGCGACGCGCGAATGCAGAATGTCGCCGCAGATCGCGATCGTCAGCCCTTCGATGCGGCCCTTGTTCCGCCTGATCGTCAGCGCGTCGAGCAGCGCCTGCGTGGGATGTTCATGCGCGCCGTCGCCGGCGTTGACGACGGAACAGTCGACCTTTCGCGCCAGAAGATGCGCCGCGCCTGCATGCGCATGGCGAACCACGATGATATCCGGCCGCATCGCGTTCAGCGTCACCGCCGTGTCGATCAGCGTCTCGCCTTTCGACTCCGAGGAGCGCGCGACCGACATGTTCATCACGTCGGCGCCCAGGCGCTTGCCGGCGATCTCGAAGGACGCCTGCGTGCGCGTTGACGATTCGTAAAACAGATTGATTTGCGTCCGCCCGCGCAAACTCGAACGCTTCTTGTCGACCCGCCGCGACACTTCGATCGCCTCCTCGGCCATGTCGAGGAGCGTGACGATGTCAGGACGGGTCAATCCTTCAATGCCGAGAAGGTGGCGGTGCGGGAAAGAAGCTGGCGTCGCCCCTGATTGCATGCGCCGTCTATAGCAGCTTTGACCCGCGCCGAAAGCGTCCATCCGCCGCCTTCCCTTGTCGTCTTTCCCTTGACATATACTCGTGCCGAGCACATGTCTTGCGCGACGAAGTTGCGGGATCCTCGTCCGCGGCTTAGTCTTGGAAGCTTGAGCGCTCCGAGCGGGGATCCGTCTCGGAGATTTATTGGGGGCTACTTATACTCAATCTGAGTATAAGCGTGAGGCGCCAAACAATGACACTCCTGACCAGCGACGTTCGAAGCGCGCCGAGCGCGAGGCGCGAGCCTCCGGCACGCGCCCTTGGCGTTGGCCCTCGCGGCCGCTTTCCGGCCCTTCCCCGCCCCGCTCTGGAATGGACGCCCGAGGTCCAGGCCGCGACCGCGCATCTTTACGAGCGCGTGGCGCGCGTCATTCCGCCCGTCGAATGGCCGTTCCACGCCCCTTACGTGAAGGCGATCAACGATCTCAAACATGTGCGCAACGCCACGATCCTTGCGCACAACTACATGACGCCGGAGATCTACCATTGCGTCGCCGATCACATCGGCGACAGCCTGCAGCTCGCCAAGCTTGCCGCGAATTCCGACGCCGACATCATCGTTCAGGGCGGCGTGCATTTCATGGCCGAAACGTCGAAGCTGCTCAATCCGAACAAGGTCGTGCTCACTCCCGACCTGAAGGCGGGCTGCTCGCTTGCGGAGTCGATTACCGGCGCGGACGTGCGCGCGCTGCGCAAACAATATCCCGGCGTGCCCATCGTCGCCTATGTGAACACCTCGGCCGACGTGAAAGCCGAGGTCGACATCTGCTGCACGTCATCTAACGCGGTCAAGGTCGTCGAGAGCCTCGGCGCCGAGCGCGTGATCATGGTTCCCGACCGCTATCTGGCGCAGAACGTCGCCGCGCAGACGAAAGTGAAGATCATCGCCTGGAGCGGCGCCTGCGAGGTGCATGAGCGCTTCACCGCCGAAGAAATCGAGAACTATCGCGCCGATCATCCCGGCGTGCAGGTGCTCGCGCATCCGGAATGTCCGCGCGAGGTGATCGAGGTTTCGGATTTCGCCGGCTCGACGGCGGCGATGATCGATTTTGTGCGCAGCCGGAAGCCGGCCCGCGTGCTGCTCGTCACCGAATGCTCGATGGCCGACAATGTCGCCGCCGAAACGCCGGACGTCGAATTCGTGCGGCCGTGCAACTTCTGCCCGCATATGAAGCGCATCACGCTGCCGAAAATCCTCGACAGCCTGCTTTACGTCCGCGAGGAAGTGACCGTTGATCCCGCAGTGGCCGAGCGCGCGCGCCGAAGCGTGCAACGGATGATCGATCTAGGCTAGACTGCGGGCCGCTGGGCCTGACTTGAACAGGGCGGACAATGCTGGCGCTCGATGCGACGATTGCGGCCATCGACGCCGCCAATGCCGACGATCCGCGCCGCGTCGAGGGCCGAGCCTTCGAGCAGGTCTACGCCGAGCGCATGAGCGCGCGGCTTGCCGCGCTCTACCCCGACGCCTCCGATCTGCTGAAAATTGCGACGCGCGCGCAACATCTGCGGCGCTGGGAAATCGCGCGCGCGACTTATGAGGAAGGCCGTCGCGGCTACAACGACTGGCGGCGCGCCTGCCGCATCCACCACGCCGATCTTGCTGCGCAGATCATGCGGGCGCATGGCTACGACGAAGCGGCCGTCGCGCATGTCGGCGCGCTGATCCGTAAGGAACAGCTCAAGAAAGACCCGGAGTCGCAGGCGCTCGAAAACATCGCCGCGATTGTTTTTCTCGAGCATTACTTCGACGAATTTCTGGAAAAGCACCGGGAATATGAGGACGACAAGCTCGTCGACATTCTCGGCAAAACCTTGTGCAAAATGTCGCCCAGGGGCCATGCGGCGGCTCTCGCCCTGCCCTTGCCGCCGCGCGCGCGCAGCCTGGTCGAGGCGGCGATCGCCCGTGAGGCCGCCGCGCTCGCGCGGCTCGCTGCAGTCGCAGTCGACTAAACGGTCGATGCGCGAGAATTTGCCTCCCATCCTCATCATCGGCGGCGGGCTTGCAGGCGTGTTCTGCGCGCTGAAACTGGCCCCGACTCCGGTGGCGATCTTCGCGCCGACCCCCGTCGGATACAGCGGCTCTTCCTTTTGGGCGCAGGGCGGCATCGCCGCGGCCGTCGAAGAAGGCGACACGCCGGAAAGCCACGCCGACGACACGGTGGCGGCGGGCGGCGGCCTCGTCGACCGCGACATCGCGCTCGGCATGGCGCAAGAAGCGCGTGCGCGCGTCGAAGACCTCGCCGCGATGGGAACGCCTTTCGATCGGTCGGCCCTCGGCGGCTTCCTCCCGTCCCAGGAGGCGGCGCATTCGCGTCGGCGCATCGTGCGTGTCCAGGGCGATGTCGCCGGACGGGCGATCATGGACATCCTGGCCAAGGAAGTCGCCAGAACGCCTTCGATCCACATCGTCGAAGGCTATTCCGCGCAGGAGATCATCGTGCGCGGGGGTCGCGCGGTTGGCGTGCGCGCCCGCGACAACGCCGGCTTGATCCACGAGACGCCCTGTTCGGCGCTCATTCTCGCGACGGGCGGGATTGGCCATCTGTACCGGGTCACGACCAACCCGTTGGAGGCGCGCGGCATCGGCGTCGCTATGGCGGCGCGGGCGGGCGCGCTGATCGCCGACGCGGAGTTTGTTCAGTTTCACCCGACGGCGATCGACATTGACGCCGATCCGGCGCCGCTCGCGACCGAGGCTCTGCGCGGCGAGGGTGCGACGATCGTGGATCGGGATGGCCGACGCTTCATGCTCAACATCGATCCGAACGGGGAGCTTGCGCCGCGCGACATTGTCGCCCGCGGCGTCTTCGCCAGCGTCAAGGCTGGAAAGGGCGCGTTTCTCGACGCCCGCTCGGCCATCGGCGCCGAATTCCCGATGCGCTTTCCGACAGTTTACGCAAGTTGCATGAGCGCCGGGGTCGACCCCTCGCGCGAACTTATTCCGATCGCGCCGGCGGCGCATTACCACATGGGCGGCGTTTGGACCGACGACCGCGGGCGCACGAACCTCGATGGCCTCTGGGCGGTCGGTGAAGTCGCGTCGACCGGCGTTCACGGCGCGAACCGGCTCGCCTCCAATTCTCTTCTCGAGGCGATCGTTTTCGGCGCCCGCGTCGCTGCGGACGTGCGCGCGACGCCGCTCTTGCCCGTCGAATGGCGCCCGAAGGCGGAGCGCATGGAGCCGGCGCCGCGCGATCGAGATTTTGCGGTCATCGAAGAGCTGCGCGATCTGATGTCGGCGAATGTGGGCGTCATCCGTAACGGCGCCGGGCTCGCCGTCGCGGTAAGGTCGATCCGGCGCATGATCTCGCGGACGAGCGATATCGAGGCGCGCAATATGTTGACGACGGGTCTGTTCATCGCGGCGGCCGCGTTCCAACGACGCGAGAGCCGTGGCGCGCATTTTCGTTCCGACTTTCCGCAGCCGGTCCCCACGCTCGCGCGCCGCTCGCTCACGACGCTCGACGCCGCCCTGCGCATCGCCGACGAGGTCGAGTCATGATCGCCGATTTGCCCCCGATGCTGATCGAGGCGGCGGTTCGCGCCGCGCTCGCCGAAGATTTGGGGCGCGCCGGCGACGTCACAACTCAGGCGACCATCCCCGCACGCGCGCAGGCCCGGGCGGGAATTGTCGCGCGCGACTCGGGCGTCGTCGCCGGACTTCAGGCGGCGCGCGCCGCCTTCGCGCTCATGGACCCTCAAATCATCTTCGAAGCTCAGGCGGCCGATGGCGCAGTAGTCGATCCGGGAACGCTCGCAGCGATAATTTCCGGCCCCGCCCAGCCCATTCTCTCGGCCGAGCGGGTGGCACTCAATTTTCTTGGCCGGCTGTCCGGGGTCGCCACGCTCACGGCGCGCTACGTCAGCGCCATCGCCGGCACATCCGCGCGAATCTGCGACACGCGCAAAACCACGCCCTTGTTGCGCGCCCTGGAGAAATACGCCGTGCGCTGCGGCGGCGGCGTCAATCACCGCTTTGGCCTCGACGACGCCGTGCTCATCAAGGATAACCACGTCGCCGTCGCTGGCGGCGTCGTCCCGGCGCTCAGAGCCGCCAAGCGGAATATCGGCCATCTCGTTAAAATCGAGGTTGAAGTCGATACGCTCGACCAGCTGCGCGAGGTCCTCGACGAGGGGGCGGACGCCGTGCTGCTCGACAATATGACGCTCGACGATCTGCGCAGCGCCGTGGCGCTCGTCGGCGGCCGCATGATCTGTGAAGCCTCGGGCGGCGTGACGCTCGCGAGCGTGACGGAAATTGCGAAAACTGGCGTCGACTTTATTTCCGTTGGCGCGCTGACGCACTCCGCCCCGGTCTTCGATTTCGGCTTAGACACTGAATTCGTTTGAAAGTATCTGGCGCGGGGACTTAAGCGGCGGGCTGCGGCCTATCGCTTCCTTGGCGAGGCTCGCGCTGCTATAAGCCATGAATCTTTCGCGGACCCTCGAGAAACATCAAGAGCCATGCCCTCGTCCTTCGCCCGCAAGCTGATCAATCGAATACGGCGAAGGCTTTGGAGCTCTCCGCTCTCATCAATCCCGTCGCCTCTGCGGGCGGAGGCGACGCGTGATAAGAGCCTCGCCGCCGAGATCGGGGACTATGAGCGCGCCTTCGGCTACGCCCATAGCGCCGGATCGATGCCCCTACGCACCTTGCTGCGCATCGAGCGCCTGCTGACCGGAACGGAGATCTTCTCAGCCGAAACGGGCTGCGGAAAATCCACCATCTTTTTTTCGCGCATCGCCGAACGGCACAAGGTTTTCTGCTTTGACGATCGCGGACAGAAAGCGTCCAGCGTCGACTATTTCATGAACTGTCCCGCGACGCGTCCGGACCGCCTCGACCTTGTCTTTGGGCCAACTCAGCTCACGCTGCCGCGACACGAAGACCATTTTCGCTACGACCTTGTCCTGATCGACGGTCCGCACGGCTTTCCGTTCCCCGAACTCGAATATTATTACTTCTATCCGCACCTGAAGACGGATGGGCTGCTCGTCGTCGACGACATCCATATTCCAACCATCAGCCGACTCGCGGACTTCCTGAGCGAAGATCACATGTTCGAAAAAGTGGAGTTTGTCGGCTCGACCGCGATCTTCCGCCGAACCGACGCCCCGGTCTTCGATCCGCTAGGCGACGGATGGTGGCTGCAGGCCTTCAACCGCCGACGCGCGCCGTTCTCCAAGGACATCTATTTGCAGGACGGCAAGAAGC
>JALHNR010000081.1 GCA_022843525.1 Methylocystis sp.
TGGGATCGCGGCGCTCGTAGCCCATGGCGCGATAGATGCCGTCGACGGACAGGAAGCCTAGCGAGTCGCAGCCGATATATTCGCGCATTTCCTCGAGCGTATGCGTCGCGGCGAGCAGATTCTCCTTCTGCGGCGTGTCGATGCCGTAGTAGTCCGGATTGGTGATCGGCGGCGATGAAATCAGGAAATGCACTTCCGTCGCGCCGGCGTCGCGCATCATCTGCACGATTTTCACCGACGTCGTGCCGCGCACGACGGAATCGTCGATGAGGATCACGCGCTTGCCGGCGACGACGCAGCGATTGGCGCTGTGTTTCATGCGCACGCCGAAATCACGGGCGATCTGCGTGGGCTCGATGAAGGTGCGCCCGACATAGTGATTGCGGATAATGCCGAGCTCGAACGGCACGCCCGACTGCTGCGAATAGCCCAGCGCCGCCGGCACCCCGGAGTCCGGCACGGGTACCACCACGTCCGCCTCGATCAGGCGCTCGCGCGCCAGCTCGGCGCCCATCGCCTTGCGCACTTCATAGACTGGACGGCCATGGACGATGGAATCGGGACGGGCGAAATAGATATATTCGAAGATGCAGGGGCGCATCGGCTGCGGCGGAAACGGCCGCAAGCTCTGAATCCCGTCCTCGGAAATAATGACGATCTCGCCATTCATCACGTCGCGCACGAAGCGCGCGCCGATGATGTCGAGCGCGCAAGTTTCCGACGCGAGGATATATTTTCCGTTGAATTCGCCGATGACGAGCGGCCGGATGCCGAGCGGATCGCGCGCGCCGATCAGCTTCTTGTTGGTGAGCGCGACAAGCGAATAGGCGCCTTCGATCGAGCGCAGCGCTTCGATGAAACGGTCGATGAGCAGCGGCCGGCGGCTGCGCGCGACGAGATGAAGGATGACCTCGGTGTCCGAAGTCGACTGGAAAATCGCGCCTTCGCGGATCAGTTCGCGGCGCAGCGTCTGGGCATTGGTGAGGTTGCCGTTGTGGGCGACCGCGAAGCCGCCCGTGTTCAACTCCGCGAACAGCGGCTGCACGTTGCGCAGCATGGTTTCGCCGGTGGTGGCGTAGCGCACATGCCCGATCGCGGCGGCGCCGGGCAGGCGCTTGATCGTGTTTTCTTGAGAAAAGTGATCGCCGACCAGGCCCAGCCGTCGCTCGCCATGGAAGCGGCCGCCGTCGAAGCTGACGATGCCCGCCGCCTCTTGCCCGCGATGCTGCAGGGCGTGCAAGCCCAAGGCGGCGATCGCCGCGGCGTCCGGCAGATCGAAGACGCCGAAAACGCCGCAATATTCGCGAAGCCTGTCGCCGTCGAGATCGTCTATCGCGTTAATCTCGCGCGATGAGGATCGCTGAAGATCCTCTGCGGCCTCGGTCATGCTTCGTCCCCCGTGACACGCCGCCGCTCAGCGCTCCCGAGCGCCCGGCGTCGCATTCCCGTCATATGTGCCAGCGGCGGGGCCCATCCGCAAGACCATCATTCAGGCTTGTCGCCCGATTGAGGCGCCGTCTCGGCCGGCGCCTCAGAGCTTGCGTCGGTCGGCGCGGGCTGAATCTTGTCCGGCTCGACGTCGGCCGGCGGCTCCTCATTCGTCGGCGCGCCCTTCTTCGCCTTGATCTTGGCGACGAGGCTGTCGATGTCGTCGGGCAGCATTTCGCGCAGCTTCTCGCCGCCAGCCGTCAGGAAGGGCTTGGCGCGCGCGTCCTTGACCCATTCCGGCTGGTTGGTTTCGGGCACGAGCCAGCTGTAAAAGACGAAGGCGACGACGGCGAGCAGGGCGCCGCGAACGGCGCCGAACAGGAAGCCGAGCGTGCGATCAAGGGCGCCGACCTTCGAATCGAGGATGACGTCCGAGAGCTTCACCGTGACGAGAGAAACGGCGATCAGAGCGACGAAAAACACCGAGGCCACGGAAGCCGCAAGCGCGATCTCGTCCTTGCTGACATATGGTTTGATGTAGGGCAGGGCGAGCGGATAAAAGAAATAGGCCGCTGCCGCGGCTGCAACCCAGGACAGGATTGCAAGGACTTCGCGAGTGAAGCCGCGCAAAAGAGCGAGCATCCCCGAAATCAGAACGACGGTAATCACAGCCAGATCAAGATATGATGGCATCGCTAGCCCCTTGCTTGTTCGCCCCGAGCTCTGAACGCTTCTGAATGGGCTGTTGGCCGCCTTCTGGGCGACATCCGCACGACCCTCTCTAGAACCTGTGTCAACTTTGCGCCGCCGTGGGCGGGCAAGCGTCGGTCCGGCAGGCGTCTCGCTTTCGCACTGGCAGCCTTCTAGCGCATCTTGAGGCTAGCCGGAAACACTAATGCGCGACCTCTCTAGCCGCGCGCGATCGTTCTTTCGCGCGTCGATATGCGGGCGATGGCGGCGACGAGGCCGCCGACGTCCGCGCAGGGACGGATCGTCACGCCGGAGCCGCGCCCATCATCGGAAATTTGCTGGGATTGCGGGACGACGGCGTGGTGGAACCCGAGTTTCCCCGACTCGCGCAGTCGCATGCCGGCGTGAATGACGGGCCGCACGGCGCCGGAGAGCCCGATCTCGCCGAAAAAACACATGTCGGGCGGCAGGACGGCGCCGGTGAGGGATGAGACGAGCGCGGCGGCCGCTGCAAGATCGGCGGCCGGCTCATGGGCTCGAAACCCTCCCGCGACATTCAGATAGACGTCGTGCATGCCAAGCTTCAGCCCGCCATGCGCTTCGAGCACGGCTAGGATCATGGACAGCCGATTCTGGTCGAACCCGACGACAGCGCGTCGCGGCGTGCCGAGCGAGGTCGGCGCGACGAGCGCCTGAATTTCGATCAGCAGCGGACGCTGCCCCTCCATGCCGGCGACGACCGCAGCGCCCGGCGCGCCAGAGTCGCGTCCGGCAAGAAAAAGCGCCGAGGGATTGGCGACTTCGGCGAGGCCGAGGCTGGTCATCTCGAAGACGCCGATTTCGCCGGTCGCGCCAAATCTGTTCTTGGAGGCGCGCAGCATGCGGAAATGATGCGCGCCGTCGCCCTCGAAGGACAGGACGGCGTCGACCATGTGTTCGACCACGCGCGGACCTGCAACCTGCCCATCCTTCGTGACATGACCGACGAGAACGATCGTTGAACCCGTCGTCTTGGCGTGGCGCAGGAGGGCCTGGGCGCTTGCGCGCACCTGCGTCACCGTTCCGGGCGCCGACTCCGCCAAGTTGGTGTGCATCGTTTGAATCGAATCGATCACGATCAACGCCGGGCGGGCGCCTGTCGCGCAGGTGGCAAGAATATCCTCGACCTGAGTTGCGGCGGCTAGCTCCACCGGCGCGTCGGCGAGATTGAGCCTGGTTGCGCGCAGGCGCACCTGGGCGACGGCTTCCTCGCCCGAAATATAGACGACACGCGCGCCGCGACGCGCCAGAGTCGCGCAGGCCTGGATCAGCAGAGTGGATTTGCCGATGCCCGGCTCGCCGCCGAGCAGCAGCACCGAGCCAGGCACGAAGCCGCCGCCGGTGACGCGGTCGAATTCGTCGATTCCCGTCGCAGTCCTTGGGGCGGCCCGGCCTTCGCCAGCGAGACCCTCGAGTTCGAACACGCGGCCGCGCGCGGCGCGGCGGGAAACGGCGGGCGCGCCGGCGTCCGACTCTTCAACGAGGCTGTTCCACTCGCCGCAGGAGTCGCAGCGGCCTTGCCACCGCGACGCGACGGCGCCGCAGTTCTGACAGACGAAGACCGCGCGGCTTTTGGCCATGCATGCTTGGCGCATGGCGCGCCGACGCTTGTCAAGCGGGTAAGGCGCGCCCGACGGCGCAGGCGTCACTCGTCGCCGTTGATTCTCGCCCGCATGATGTTGGACGGCTTGAAGGAGACGACCAGCCGCGCCGAAATCTTGGCGCCGGCGCCCGTCTTCGGATTGCGTCCCAGCCGCTCCTTCTTGGAGCGCACCATAAAAGCGCCAAACGAAGAGAGCTTGACGTCTTCGCGCGCGACAAGGCGCTCGAAGATCTCCTCAAGCACCATTTCAACGTATTTCGCGGAGTCCGCGCGCGGCACTCCGACTTTCCGATGGATTGCGTCTGCAAGGTCCGAACGGGTCACGGCGCCCCTCCGTTCCATGCGCTTTTCTGTCGCCTCGCCGTTGGGCTTAGCGGTCGCGTCCCCCTTGGCCATCTTCTGCCTTACAATTCATCAAAAACGACAGTTGTGGGCTGTTCGGAGCGCGCCGGGCGGGACGACGGCGCGATCAGGGGCGGCGCGTTAGCGCTCCGGAACCCGCCCACTGCGGGTATTCGCCACCGGCTATTGTCGGAATTTTTCAGAATTGAATACGGAAATCAAGCTCAGGGTGTAACCGCGCGTGTCATTTTCTTTCGAATATTTGCTTACATTGAAATAGTTGTTGTATTACGCCAGCTTACCAGCGTATCAGCGCAGATCCCCAGGTAAAGCCGCCCCCGACAGCTTCCAGCATGACGAGATCGCCCTGTTTGATTCGTCCGTCCGCCGCCGCGACCGCCAAAGCCAGGGGCACCGACGCGGCGGAGGTGTTGCCGTGCAAATGCACGGTGGCGATGATCTTTTGCGGCGCAATCCCAAGCTTTTGCGCCGACATGTCGATGATTCGGCGATTCGCCTGATGCGGCACGAACCAGTCGAGATCCTCGGGGGTCAGTCCCGTTGCGGCGAAAGCGTCCTTGACGACGTCGGTGACTTGGCCCACCGCGAAGCGGAACACCTCTTTTCCCTCCATACGCAGATGACCGACGGTTTGAGTCGCGGAAGGCCCGCCGTCGACATGGAGTTTTGCGCGATGGCGTCCGTCAGAGCGCAGATGAGTCGTCAGCACGCCGCGCTCGTCGGGTTCGCCCTGCGATGGTCGCGCCTCGAGCACCATCGCGCCGGCGCCGTCGCCAAACAGCACGCAGGTGGTGCGGTCGGTCCAATCGATGATCCTGGAGAATGTCTCGGCGCCGATCACAAGCGCGCGCTTGTGCGAACCCGAGCGCAGAAATTTCTCCGCCGTGGCGACGGCGAAAACGAATCCCGAGCAGACCGCCTGCAGATCAAACGCGACGCCGTGCGTAATGCCGAGAGCCGCCTGAATCTGCGTCGCTGTTGACGGGAAGGTCCAGTCGGGGGTCGACGTCGCCACGACGATCAGGTCGATGTCGTTCGCGGCAATGCCGGCGTTGGCGAGCGCGTCGCGCGCGGCCATTTCACCGAGCATCGACGTCGTCTCGCCTTCCGCGGCGATATGGCGCTCCTTGATTCCAGTCCGCTGTACAATCCACTCGTCGCTCGTATCGACGAGCTTGGACAGTTCGGCGTTGCTGAGCGTCTTCGCAGGCAAATAGGCGCCCACGCCGAGAACGACGGAACGCAGTTGAGGCATGCTTGTCGTCACTGAGCGGTTTCCCGGGGAGGACTGGTTGAATCGGCGCCGTCCTGCCCCTCGAGGCGGTGCGCCAGCGCGACAGTGTCGCGAATACGATTGAGCAGATCGCTGCCGGCCATCTCGTGGCCGATCTCGACAGCCCGCGCGAAGCCGACCGAATCGGCGCTGCCGTGGCTCTTGATGACGATTCCTTCGAGCCCGAGGAACACCCCGCCATTCGTCGCCCGCGTGTCCACCTTCGCCCGGAGATCGCGGAAGGCGCCGCGCGCCAGAAGATAGCCAAGCTTGGCGAGCAGCGAGCCGCTCATCGCCTGTTTGAGATAGACGCCGACCTGCGCCGCGGTTCCCTCGGCGGTCTTAAGGGCGATGTTGCCGGTAAAGCCTTCGGTGACCACAACATCGACGACGCCTTTGCCAATGCCGTCGCCCTCCATGAAGCCCCGGTAATCGAAGCCGGGCAGATTGAGGTCGCGCAGCAGGGTCGATGCCGCCTTAACTTCCTCGATGCCTTTGATTTCTTCGGTGCCGACGTTGAGCAGGCCCACGGTGGGGCGCTCAAGCCCCAGGATGACCCGCGCCATCGCCGCGCCCATGATCGCAAGATCGACGAGGTGGCTGGCGTTGGCGCCCATGGAGGCGCCGACGTCGAGCACGACCGACTGCCCCCTTAGCGTCGGCCAAAGGCAGGCGAGGGCGGGGCGATCGACGCGCGCCATCGTATGCAGGCAAATTTTCGCCATGGCCATGAGCGCGCCGGTGTTGCCGGCGGAGACGGCGACGTCGGCGTCGCCTTTCTTGACCGCTTCGATCGCGAGCCACATCGACGAGACCCGCCGCCCATAGCGCAGCGCCTGGCTCGGCTTGTCGTCCATGCGGATCGACACCGAAGAGTGGCGCACGTCGGCGCGTTCGGCGAGGCGCGGATGGCGCTGAAGCTGCGCGCGGATCGCCGGCTCGTCGCCGATCAACAGAAAGCGGCTCTCGGGACGCCGTTCGAGCGCGTTGGCGGCGCCCGCGATGGTCACCTTCGGACCAAAATCGCCGCCCATCGCGTCGAGCGCGATCCGGATAGTTTGCGGCATTTAACCCGTTTCTCCCGACTGCGCGCCTGGATTCGCCGCCTTAATTCGTGGCCGGCCTTTGTGACGCGTTCGAGAAGCGCGTGCGCGCTCCCGCCCTTGCGGGCGACTTGCCATTTGCTGGCCACAGGCGCAAGTGCCTATTCTGTCTCGCCTCAAGCCTCGCGGCGCGGTTTGAGCCGTCCCAGGGTGGCGAAAGGCGAGACTGCCTGAGCTCCGTCCCCAGGTTGCGGTTCGATGAAATTCGCCCCTGGCTTGCGCGGATAGGGATCAAGCGCCAGCGTGAAAAACTCGGAAACGACGGCGCCGAGATCGACGACGCCGCCGATCAACGGGTCAGGCGGATCCTCATCAAGCGTGATTTCGGTCGACTCTTCGTATCGCCTTGGGCTGCGCCGCGCCTCGTCCCGCGGCGGCGCAAAGCGCATCTGAATGGGTTCGACAAGCTCCGAGTCGAACTCCTCGAGCGTTGTGACGCAGGTTTGCCGAAGCCTCGCGCGCAGCTCGCCCTCGATCTCCAATCCGTCGCCGCGTCGTGGCCGCGCCCGCAGCTCCGCATGGAGCGAATGGACAGCGGGCAGGGCGTTATGCCGCGCCAGCGCGGCGCACTCGACCGGCGTCGCCCGGATGTCGACGTCGAGACCCTCGGGGGGCACTTCAGAGACGGCGAGACGGCGCGAGAGGGGCGGATGCGAGTCGAAAGTGTCGTTCATGGCGTCGTCTCCAAGTCGCGCGCGTTCAATAATCAAATATGTGCGTTGGCGCACGGACGCCAGCGCCGCGCAGCGCGAGAACAGCCGTCTTGCTTTCGCTGCGTTCGAAGATTACGGATTTGGCGAGAGACGATCGACCGAGCGCGGGCGCGCTGCGGCGGATGATTTCGGAGATATTCATGGCGCAGGCCTTGCGCGTCTTTTCTCGGTTGGCGACTGTTGCCGGCCTCGCGGTTTCGCTTGCAGGTTGTCTCGGATACGAGGGCGTCGTCAACCGCGGCGCCGTGCTCGATTCGCGCAGCACCGGGCAGATCAAGCCTGGCATGCCGGCGCAGCAGGTGATGGCGACTCTTGGCACACCCTCGACAACGTCGACGGTTGGCGGCGACGCCTGGTATTACGTCAGTCAACGTATCGAGCGCCAGTTCGCCTTCATGCCTCAGAATATTACCGATCAGCGCGTCTACGCGGTTTACTTCGACAAGTCGAAGAAAGTTCAGCGCGTCGCCGATTACGGCATGGAAGACGGCAAGCCGATCGACTTCATCACCCGCACGACGCCGACCGCCGGCCCCGAATATCATCTGCTCCAGGGCATGCTCTCTAAGGTGTCGAATCTCTTTTAGAGACACTCGCCTCTCGTTTCGAGACGCCGCCGCTTCGAGGTCGAGACTCGACTAATGGCGTCATTGTGGCGACAGCGACGCGCCTGCCTGCATAACATATTGAAATAATTTATTTTTCAGCTGCCGTGCGCCTGTGGCGCGGCCCTAATTATGGCGCGAGCATGGCTCGGGCCGCCGATCTTTCGCCCCGCATCGCAGGTAACCTTCTGTTTACGCAAACTTTGCGTAATTGTGGAGAAACCGCGAAGCATGACCGTCACGGTGACGAACGCCCCGCCGCCTTCCAAGGACGAGAAGGCCGCGTCGCCTCGCTCAGGCCGGCAGTCCAAGGCGTCGCCCCAGGCGACACTGCCGGGCTTGCTGCTTGATCAATCCTGTTCTCCTTTGTTGCGCGCGCTTTGCGTCGCGACCCTGCTTTCGGTGCTGGCGGTCCTGGCCATGACCGCCGAGCGCGACGAGACTCGTCGTCCGGAGCGGACCGCGCGCGCTGCACGCGCCCGCGTCGCCGCCTCTCCGCTGACGACGCTGACGACGATGACGCAATCCGCCGATGACGATACGGCGCTCGACTCGGACTTCTCATTGGAGCAGGCGGCGCTCACCTGGTCGCATCGGCTGGGGAGTGACGACGCCTTCGATACGCCGGGCGTGATGCGGTTCGGATCCATCAAGGTGCAGCAGTCGATCGTCGAGCGCGTCGTCAAGGCCGCGCAGACGACGGAAATGGACCCGGCGCTGCTCATGGCGATCGCCGATAAGGAGTCGAATTTCTCCTCGACCGCGAAGGCGCGGACCTCTTCCGCCAGCGGGCTCTTCCAATTCGTCGAGAAGACCTGGCTTAAGGCGATGAAAACCTTCGGTTGGCGCCACGGGCACGGCGAGACGGCGGCGGTGATCGCGAGTGACGATTCGGCGCGCGTCAGCGGGCAGAAGCGGGCGCAAATCCTGGGCTTGCGCAACGATCCCTATCTTTCCGCGGTTCTCGCCGCCGAAATGCTTAAGAAGGACAGCGCCAGGATCGCCGAGAAAATCGGCCGTCCTCTGACCCGCGGCGAAACCTACCTCATCCACTTCCTGGGACCGGACGACGCCGAGCGCTTTATGCGGACCATGGACGAGGCGCCGCAGACGTCGGCGGCGTCGCTGCTGCCGAGGCCGGCGCGCGCCAATAAGCCGATTTTCTACGAGCAGCAGGGCCGCCGGCTCAAGGTTCGCTCGGTCCAGGAGGTGCACGAAGCCTTCGAGACGATGATGGACAAGCGCACCAGCCGCTATGAGGACGTCGCGGCGAAACTGCCGGGAGGCGCGACCGCCTATACTGAATAGGCGCGCCCAAGATAGGCGCGCCCGAGCGTCGCCGCCGGTCTAGGCTGACACGACGGCGGTCTTCCCCATCATCAGGTCGAGATTTTGCACCGCCGCGCCTGCCGCGCCCTTGCCGAGATTATCGAGCCGGGCGACGAGCAGGGCGTGGCGGCGCGCCTCATTGCCGATGACGAAGACCTCCATGTCGTCGGCGCCATTCAGCGCCAGCGGGTTGAGCTTGCCGCTTGTCGGCGCGGCCGCCAGCCGAACATGTTTCGCTTCGGCGTAGTGACCCGCATAGGCGCCTTCGAAATCCTTGGCTTTGGGCTTACCCGGCAATGCGTCGAGCGCGAGCGGTATCGAAACCAGCATGCCTTGCCTGAAATTGCCGACGGAGGGCACGAAAAGCGGCCGCTCGGAAAGCTTCGAATAGGCCATGATCTCGGGCACATGTTTGTGCTCGAGCCCGAGCGCGTAGAGCTCGAACGCCGGCGCTTCGCCGCGCTCATAGGCTTCGATCATCTGCCGTCCGCCGCCCGAATAGCCGGAGATGGCGTTGATCGTCAGCGGCTGGTCCGACCGGATAAGACCGGCGTCGACGAGCGGACGAAGGAGCGCGATCGCGCCAGTGGCGTAGCAGCCGACGTTGGCGACGCGGCGCGCGCGGGCGATCGCCGCCGCCTGTCCCTTGCAAAGCTCGGCGAAACCGTAGACCCAACCCTCCGCCACGCGATGGGCTGTGGAGGCGTCGAGCAGGCGAGGGGCCGCGGCCCCGAGCGCGTCGCAGAGTGCGACGGTTTCTCTGGCTGCATCGTCCGGCAGACACAAAACAGCGATGTCCACGGAAGCGAGAATGTCGCGCTTGGCGGCGACGTCTTTGCGCGTCTCCTGTGGGAGCGAGACGAGCGAAATGTCCTCGCGTCCGGCGAGCCGTTCGCGAATTTCGAGCCCAGTGGTGCCGGCGTCGCCGTCGATGAAGATCTTCGTTATCGTCGTCATGGCCCGCATCTAATCGATTTGGACAAGGATAAAAAGATTGTCGCCAAATCCATGGGCGTTTTGACCCGCGCGGCGCTGCGTCCTATAGCGCGGCGGGAAGCGTCCGCCGCAATCCCGGAGGCGCGCAGTCATAAAGTGGAGCCCGATGGTCGACAGTCCGTGCATAAAGATCTGCGAACTCGATCAGGACGGCGTTTGCGTCGGCTGCGGCCGCACGCGCGCCGAGATCGCCGGCTGGATCTCGATGTCCGAGGCGCAAAAGGCCCAGGTCGTTGAACTGGCTGAAAAACGCAAGCGCGCGACGAGCGCCAGCGACAAAGGCAAACCCGAACCTCTGATAGCGTCGAGCCAATAATGGTGACGGCGACATCGAGCGCTCTATATCGATTAATGAGTTCTGAGTTTGACCGCCTCCTTGAGGAGGAAAGATCATGGCGAAGCAGGTAACTGAAACAGACGGCGGGCTGAGAGCGTTCGCGCTGCGATTATTGGATTCGGTGTACAACGTCTCGGTCTATTCGGTGATCGGATACAGCGTGCTGTTGGCTGTGCTCGCGGTCATCGGCCTGGCGATCTTCACGAAAATTATTTACGTGCCAGAATTTCATCCCTGGTAGTCGCGCTGATTTGCCAAAGCGCCTGCTCATCGTCGCGCATGCGCCCTCGCGCAATACCGAGCGGCTGCGGGACGCGGTCGCCGCCGGCGCGCGCGCGCCCGAGATCGAGGGCGTCGAGGTCGAGACGCTCAGCCCTTTCGCGGCGACGCCCGAGCATGTTCTCGCCGCCCAGGCGGTTATTCTCGGCACCACCGAAAATCTCGGCTACATGAGCGGCGCGCTCAAGGACTTCTTCGATCGTTGCTACTATCCTTTGTTGGAGCGCACGCAGGGCCTGCCTTACGCGCTCTATATTCGCGCCGGCCACGACGGAACAGGAACGCGGCGCGGCGTCGAGACGATTCTGACCGGCCTGCGCTGGCGCGCGGTTCGCGAGCCGCTCATCTGCCGGGGCGAATGGCGGGAAGACTTCGTCGATGAATGCCGCGAACTGGGCATGCTCGTGGCGGCAGGCCTCGACGTGGGCGCCTTTTGAGCGATCAAGCCATCGTCTATAGCAACCGCGCGCCGCAGCTCGGCGCGCACAAAGGCTTGGTCCGGCAGGGCGAATGCAGCGAAGCGACGATTTTCTCGGCCATCCGCGTGGGCTCGGTTTTCTCTTCGCTTCCGAAATGTGGGAGCGATTTTCCTATTACGGCATGCGGGCGCTCCTCGTCCTCTACATGGTCGACTATCTGCTCACGCCGGCGCGCATGGACGCGGCGCTCGGCCTAGACGACTTGAAGCGCGGGCTCGAGACGATTTCCGGTCCGCTCGGCCCGCAACCTTTCGCCTCGCAAATCTATGGTCTCTACACCGGCCTCGTTTATCTCGCGCCGATTCTGGGCGGGGCGATCGCCGATCGTTGGTTAGGGCGCACGCGCACGATCGTCATCGGCGCGGCGTTGATGGCCGTCGGCCACTTCATGATGGCGTATGATCGCCTCTTTCTGATCGCGCTGCTTTGCATCGCGCTGGGCTGCGGCGGCTTCAAGCCGAACATCTCCGTCCAGGTGGGGGAGCTTTATGCGCCCGCGGACGCCCGTCGCGACCGCGCCTATTCGATTTTCTATGTCGGCATCAATGTCGGCGCGTTCTTCGCGCCGCTGGTTTGCGGAACGGTCGGGGAGACGATCGGCTGGCATTATGGCTTCGCCTGCGCGGGCGTCGGCATGGCGATCGGCCTTGCGACGTATGTGATGGGCCTTCCGAGTCTGCCGCCCGAGCCGATACGCGGCCAGTGGCGCGCCCCGACCGCGCAGGCGCGCGCGCAGTTTCGTCGATCGTTCGCAATCCTGATGCTGCTCTTTGCGCCTTCCGCGCTGTTCTGGGCGGCCTTTGAGCAGCAGGGCAACACGATCGCGCTGTGGGCGGCGCAGTCCACCGACCGCGGCGTCGATGTTTTCGGATGGCGCGCCGAAATTCCGGTGACTTGGTTTCAGGCCTTCAATCCGCTGATGATCTTTCTTTTCACGCCGCCGCTCGTGTCCTTCTGGAGCCGGCTTTCTCGGGCTGGGCGCGAGCCCTCGACGATCAGTAAAATGTCGCTCGGCTGTCTCGGCGTCGCTGTGAGCTACGGCGTCATGGCGCTCGCGGCCTGGATGAGCGACGGCGGCGCAGCGAGCTGGCTTTGGCTCCTCGCCTTTTTTGCCGTCATCACTGTCTCGGAGCTGCACTTCTCGCCGATCGCCCTGTCGCTCGTGTCGCATGTCGCGCCGGAAGGATCGCGCTCGGCGCTGATGGGCGTGTGGTTCACATCGATGTTTCTCGGCAATCTCCTGGCGGGATGGCTCGGCAGTTTGTGGTCGAGCGTCGCCAGCATGTATTTCTTCCTGCTGATGGGCGCGCTCGGCGTCGTCGGCGCGCTGATCGTCGAGGCTGCGCGGCGACCGCTTGGCGGCCTCTTGTCTTCTGGCTAGCGCCCGTGGCGTACGACTGCGA
>JALHNR010000082.1 GCA_022843525.1 Methylocystis sp.
GGTCGCGCATCTGCCGATCGTCTATGTGTCGACGCCCGACTTTAAGGACGCCTTCCAGGACGGCTGGGAAAAGACGGTGACGCGCATCGTCGAAACGATGGTCGAGGCGCCAAAGAGCGCCGCGCGCCGCGATCCGACAAAGATCAATGTGCTGCCAGGCTGCCATCTGACGCCGGGCGACCTCGATGAATTGCGCACGATCATCGAGGATTTCGGCTTGGAGCCGACCTTTCTGCCCGATCTCGCCGGTTCGCTCGACGGCCACATACCGGATGATTTCACCCCGACGACGATCGGCGGCGTCGGCGTCGAAGAAATTTCGATGATGGGTCAGGCCGGCTGGACGATTGCGATCGGCGCGCAAATGCGGCGCGCCGCCGAAGCCATGCAAAAGAAGACCGGCGTTCCGTTCCGGCTGTTTGAACGGCTGTGCGGGCTTGAGGCCAATGATGCGCTGATGTCATTTTTGACGGAAATCAGCGGTCGCCCCGCGCCAATGAAATATCGTCGCCAGCGAGGCCAGCTCGTCGACGCGATGCTGGACGGTCATTTCCACATCGGCGGACGCAAACTCGCGGTCGGCGCCGAACCGGATCTGCTCAATGAGATCGGCGGTCTGCTGACCGAAATGGGCGCGCAACTTCTTGTCGCGGTGACGACCACGCAATCGCCGGTGCTCGAACGACTGCCGACCGAAGAGGTGCTGATCGGCGATCTTGAAGACCTCGAGAATTTGGCGAAGGCCAAGGACTGCGATCTGATGGTCACCCATTCGCACGGCAGACAAGCGGCTTCTCGCTTGAAGATCCCCTTCTTTCGCATGGGCATTCCGATGTTCGACCGCCTCGGCGGCGGGCATCAGTTGATGGTCGGCTATCGCGGCGGTCGCGATTTGATCTTTGACATCAGCAATCTGCTGATGGCCGATCACGAAGACAACCACGAACCGACACCCGACAGCTGGCGCGATGGCGTCGGCCCGTCACACGCCGCAACCTCGCACTAGGGGCGAAAACGGAGGCGCTATGAAAGTCGCATTCGCAACCCAGGATTTGAAACGCGTCGACGCGCATTTCGGCTGGGCCAAGAACATCGCGATCTACGAGATCGGTCCCGAAGGTCACGAATTCGTCGAGGCCATCCAATTTGACGGCGATCTCAAGGAAGATGGCAATGAGGACAAGCTCGCGCCGAAGATCGACGCGATCAAGAATTGCGCCATTCTTTACGTCGCTGCGATCGGCGGCTCTGGCGCGGCGCGAGTCGTCGCCAACAACATTCATCCGATGAAGGTTAATCAGCCGGAAGCCATCTCAGACCTCCTGGACAAGCTCCAGGAAGTGTTGAGAGGCGTGCCGCCGCCATGGCTGCGCAAAGCATTGACCAAGGGAAAAGAGCGCGTGCTCGATTTCGAAGAGTGAGGAACGCCCATGTCTGAACCTACCGCCGTGCTCGAAAAAACTCCCGTCTCCGAGCTTCCGTTCATGAAGGAGCTCATCAAGGTCTGGCGCGCTCAGGACACGCACGGGACCTGGGAGACGAAGGGCGATCTCGAACTCTTGGCTCCCTATGTCCTCGACAAAGAGGCCCGCCGCGCGCTGCCGATCATCGGCGATCCCGATCCTGAGACGATCTGGCGCATGGAGCTCTTCTTCAACGCCATCGCGCTCTCCATCGAACGCGCCACGGGCGTCATGATCTCGCCCATGCTGAAGATGAGCCACGAGGGTTTCGGCCGCATGGTGCTGATTGGCGGACGCTTGATCGTCGTGAACAAGCAACTGCGCGACGTGCATCGCTTCGGATTCGACAGTTTCGAGAAGCTCGCGTCAGAAGGCGACAAATATGTTCAGTCCGGCGTCGAGATGATCGAAAAATACCCGGACGTCGCAAAATACTGAGGTCAGTGATGAGCGAGATCGACGATCTGAAGCAGGAAATCAAAAAGCTTTCAGCAAAGGCCATGCAGGCCAAAATGGATCTGCATGATCTTTCGGAAGAGCTGCCGATCAATTGGCCCACGATCCCCGAGATTGCGCAAAAGGCGCATGAAGCTTTCGCCGAGCTGGAGAAGAAGCGCGCGAAGTTGAAGTCCCTGGAGACGGTCTAACTCGAGAAAAGAAAGTATACGGCCATGTCACAAGCGACGCGCGATGGGCGCGATTGGTGTCCAGAATACCTTGTTGCGATCGATCCGGGTAAATGCATCGGTTGCGGACGCTGTTTCAAGGTGTGCGGTCGCGACGTGATGACGCTGAAAGGTCTGAACGAAGACGGCGAACTGGTTGCGCTGGACGACGATGAGGACGAAGAAGTCGAAAAGAAAATCATGGTGATGAATGATACCGGCGCCTGCATCGGCTGCGGCGCCTGCGCGCGCGTGTGTCCGACCAATTGTCAAACGCATGTGGCGGAAGACGTCGCGCTGGTTTGAGTAAAAAAATGCGAGCCTCCGTCCAGGAGGCTCGCAACGCCAAGTCTTAAGTATGCTACTCGATGCCCTGCTCGCGGGCCTTCCACATGGCGGCGATGCGAAAGCGCTCAGCGATCGCGATTGGATCGGCCAGCATCATTGCCTGAGCGTCGGCGAGCGCCTTTCTGACGATCGCCGTCTCTTCCGCGTTCAGCGCCACGCGGCCGGCGACATGGGTCGCGTCCGGCATGATCGACCAGATTTTTCGCTTCGCGGGGTGCATTTTCACTTCTGTGAGATCGACAGCTTCGAGAACCCCGTCAAGATAGAGCGCAAAGCCCTTCACTTCGAGTTTTCGTCCATCTTCAGTGATCTTCACGAGCGTCGTCATCGTCACTCTTCCTGTTGCGCGAGCCAGCCATAGCCGCCCTGATCCCAAAGTTGGGCGAGCAGCCTATCTGCATTCCAATCGGGAAACTGGAGCTTCAATTCTTCATAGTCCTTGAGAAAGCGCGCGGCGTCGTCGTCGCGCAATTCGGCGATCATCCCGTCGGCTTTGTAGTGGAGCGTAAAGCGCGTCCGATCGGCCGCGGCCGAGAGAGCATATTCGTCTCCCGTTTCGAGCTCATGGTCGTCGCGAACGCTCACACGCTGCACTCCTTCTTAAGCCGCCACCGCTGCTTGTTCGGCGCGCTCCCACTCCGCCCAGGATCCGTCGTAGACGGCGACGTCGGCTCGTCCGAGGAGATAGAGCGCCAAGGCGTCCATGCAGGACGTCATGCCCGAAGCACAGGTGGCCACGATCGGCTTGCTAAGATCGACGCCGGCTGCTTCGAACCGCGCGCGCAACGCCTTGGAGTCGAGGAGCACGCCTGTCTGCGGATCGACCAGATCGGCCCAAGGCACGTTCACGGCGCCCGGAATATGTCCGAGTTTCTTGAAGGGAAAGACGTCGGCTTGCGAGCCGTCGAATTTGCCCGGACCGCGCCCGTCGACAATCTGCTCGCCGCCGTTCCCGACAGCGCTTTTTATTTGATCGAAATTGCGGACGAGTTCAGGCCTGAAGTTCGGCGTGAAGGTCCTGGGCTGCGGACGCACCGGCGACATTTCGGTTGGATGTTTCGCGGCGACCCATTGGTTGAATCCGCCGTCGAGCATCGCGACATTGTCATGGCCGAAGACGCGGAACATCCACCACACACGCGCCGCCGCCGAACCGCCGAAGAGCCGGTCGTAGACGATCACGCGGTCGCCGTCTCCAATGCCGAGCAGTCCGACCTTTTTGGCGAAGTCCGCTGCATCCGGCAACATGTGCGGCAGATCGGAACTCGGATCGGCGATGTGATCGACGTCGAAATGGACGGAGCCCGGCAAATGACGGCCGCGATATTGATTGCGGCCGTCTAGATTAGTGCTCGGATGATGCCAGGTGCAGTCGAGAATGCGAATGTCGCCGTCGCTCAGATGCTCGGCTAGCCATGCCGCGCTGACGAGCGCGCCGGTCAGGGTTTCAGCCATCGGTCGGACCTCTTGTCTGCAAGTTCACAATTGTGGCGCGTCGCCATACGTCACGGGGCGACAGGAAGCGGATAGCCGGAGCGGGGACGCGTGCCGTAATAGTCGGGCCGCTCCGGCCAGTCGCCCTGTTTGATGGTGAATTTGACAACCTTCACCGGAGCGCCGGGCGAACAGGAGACCTCGGCGAATTTGATTTCACGATCGCCGCTGCCGGCGGAAAAATCCGCGACCACCGTGCCGTCGGCCTTGCGTGCGCGCGCAAATCCAGGCGTGCCGGTCGTGGACGCCGGAACGGAATCGGCGACGAACAAGGGCGTCTCAATGCCGTCGGTTGACGGACCAAACGCTGGCGAGGCGAACGTAAAGGCCGCCAGCACGCCACTGCGGTCGACCGCCATGTTTGCCGTCGCCGGGCGCGCGACGGAGTAGACGGTCAACGTGCCGCCGCTCAGCAATTCCTTCAACTCGTCCGGCGAGCAGTTGGCGAATTCGGTGGCCAGATTCATCTTCGACTCCTTAGCTGTGCAACTCCAGCCGGGAGGTTCAAGTTTCGTGCCATGACGCCTTATAGTTTTGCGAATTCGCGCGCCGCCGAGAATCTTGCACATTAATTGCTATCCCCTGCATCGAACAGGGAGCGGACGACGCAACATGTTGGACGTGGCGATCATCGGCGGCGGGTTATGCGGGTTGGCGTTGGCGCGAAAGCTCCACCTGCGCGGACAAGACGTTGCGATCTTTGAGGCGCGCGATCGCCTTGGCGGACGCATTCTTACGGCGCCGCGCGGCGACGGCGGCGGCCTGGACCTCGGCCCGACTTGGTTTTGGCCGAAAACGCAACCGCTGATCGCGCAACTCGTCAAAGAACTGGCGTTGTCAGACTTCGCACAGCATGACGAAGGCGCCGTGCTGCATTTGCGCGAGGGCGAAAAAAGCGCCGAACGCATCGAAGACAAGCGCCTCTATGACGACGCGCGGCGTCTGCACGGCGGAATGACGGTATTGGTGGAGGCTTTGGCCCGCGCAGTGCCGTCGGGCGCCATACATCTCGGTCACGAACTGGCGAGCCTGCGCGATTGCGGCGATCATGTGACGCTCGCATTCAAGACGGGCGAAGAACCCATGGAGATTGCGGCGCGCCGCGTCGTTCTCGCTCTGCCGCCGCGCTTGCTGTGCGAGGCCGTTCGCTTCACGCCGCCTTTGGACGAGGCGACGGACCAAGCCATGCTTGGCGCCGAGACCTGGATGGCGGCGCAGGCGAAGGTTGCAATGGAATATCACGACGCATTTTGGCGCGAGCAGAATCTCTCCGGCTCCGCCTTCGTCACGCATGAGCAAGCCGTGATCGGCGAAATCTTCGACGCCTGCGACATTACGGCGGGCCTTCATGCGCTCGGCGGCTTTCTTGCCCTCAACGCCGACTTGCGCGAGTCCTTCGGCGTGGGTCTGCCGGTGTTGCTTGAGAGTCAAATCTGCAATGTATTTGGCCGTAATGTCGAACCACTGCACATTTACTATCAGGATTGGGCGAAAGAGCGCCTAACGTGCAGCGCGGCCGACCGCGCGCAACAGGGCGGCGACGGTTCGCACGACGTCGCGAATCCTCTGTTGCGCCAAGCGCTGTGGGATAAGAAGCTGTTTCTCGGCGGCTCGGAAACCGCGGCGCGCAACGCCGGCTATCTGGAAGGCGCTTTGGACGCCGCGAGACGCATCGAGCGCGTCTTGGCCGTGCTCGATGCGAAAAAGGCGACCTCCGGCGACGCCCTCTTCGACGATATGCCGGCGAACGAGGCGAGTCTGGCGCGTTTCTCCGCTTGGGTGGACGCGCGCGCAGACGAGGTTTTCGAAAGTTATCGCCGGCGGCTCAATCGCGCCCTGGCGTCGCAAGAGCGCGACAATCTCACGCAGGTGGCTGTGCTCGGTGCGATGGAGGAGGTGTTCCAACAGGCGCTGAGCCTGTTGGCGACGCTGCCCTTCGACATGGACGACGTCGCGATCGAACGCGGCCGCACGGCGCTGACGCCGCGCATCCAAAAACCTTTTGGCGACTTGCTGCAGTCGATCATGGACGACGTGGTCGCCTTCAATCAGACGTCATGCGCCCTTTCCAACTTCCCGGACGAACATAAATTGTCTCAAGAATACACCCGGGTCATCATGCAGGACATCGCCGCGACCTGGCGGGAATTTTCGCTTGCGGCGAATGGACTGTTGTTGGCGAAGCGGCGCGAGGCGCAGAGGCAAGAGGTGTCGCAATGAGCGAGCAGGGAACGATGATCGAGCAGGACGAAGCGGCGCCGGAAGCGGTCGTTTACGCCTTTTGCGCAATGAGCGACATTCCGAGCCAGAAGGCGCGCGGCTTCAACCTCGTGCGGCTGGACGAGAACGGCGAAGAGAAGCCGTTCCCGATCGTCGTCGTGCGCTGGGGCAAGCAAGTGTTCGGCTATCTGAACAAATGCCCGCACGACGGCGTCAATCTCGATTGGGAGCGAAATACGTTCCTCGAACCCAATTACGGCCTCCGCTTGATGTGCGGCAAGCATGGCGCGCTGTTCGAGCTTGGAACCGGCATATGCATCGAGGGCCCGTGCAAGGGACGCGGCCTCGTTCCGGTGGATCTCGCGATCATCGACAATGACATCTGCGTCGTCGGCGTCAAACTGGCGGAAGATGTCGACGAAGACGCCGAAGAAGGGGAATGAAGCGAACGCGATCCGCCTCCGCCTCGCCCTTCCAACTCAGCGGAAAATTCGCGCCGATGCGCGGGAGCCGGATAGGGGCAAACCCGCGATTCGCGCGGCATCCTTCGGCCGCTTGGCCTTATGCGATGCCTCTCCTGACGCCAGCTCACCGGCTTGATGTAGCAGCGATATAAAGCAGTCGGGATGCGGTCGCCGGCGCTCATTCGAAATAAATAAAGCGTCCAGCGGCGCTAGACGCGCCAGCTACTTCTTCGACGGCGCCTGCCGCGGCTTGCCGGCCGGCTTCCCGGCGGCGAGCGCACGCTCCTCCTCCGCGGCGGAAATCCACCGGCTTCGGCATCGGTTCCCAATGGCGCGCCGCCGCAGCATGATCAGTCGGACAAAGCGAGCGCTGTCGCTGTTGGCGGCAGAATGCGAATTTTTTCGGCGCGCGCTGCCGCCGCGCAAGCAAAGCGCATCACGCGAATAATTCCTGGTGAACGTTTCGCAGCGCGCGTGCGGAACCGCGAACCCCTGCAAAAGCCTGGCGTTCAAAGCAGCTAAGCGACTTGCTCGCTACAGCTTCGCTGTAGGTGGCGCCGCGATTGCATCCGTTTGGCGCGAGGGCGTCGCTTGCGACGTCACCCGGTCCACAGAAGGGCCCCCAGCATCGCCGCTGTCCTGAACGTCTGCTTCGCAGGCGTTCAGGCAGCGGCTTTTTTCGTTTCTGGGGCGCGCGCAGACGAGATGCAGATGAGGTTCGCGATGAAGAGAGCACAGTCCCAGCGATCGAAGCCCCAACCCTCTCTGCCGCGCGGCGCAGCCGTCATGGCTACAGTGGCCGCGCTCATCGCGATCGACGCAAACGCCGCGCCCCGCAAGAACGCGCCATCCGAGGCGACTTCAGTACAACATCAAGCGCCGCCGCCAGCACTCGCGGCGCCCGCGCCGCCTCCGCCGCCAGCGCCCATGGGGGTTTTCGGCGTCGACATGCCGGCCGCCGGCAAACTCGTTCTCTCTATCACGCCCGTCTTCGCCAATCTGTCGGGCATCAAGATGGGAACGCGCACGGTCTCCAACGAATATATCGTCACGACGGTGCCGTTCTTTCTCAATCCCAGACAAACAGTGCGCATCATCCCGCAAAATATTGCGGTCGCGACGCAAGTGATCGGCCTGAACTATGGCGTGACCAAAGATTTTGCGATGGTTCTGACCGCCGGCATGATCGAGAAGAACCTCAACGCGCTAACATTCAAGGGCGCGTCGGGCATTCTGCCGCTCGGCAGGAGTTTGCCGGGAACGACGAGCCTTGCCGACGTCACTTTGTCGGGCGTCTATCGCATCTATCAAGACGACGTCCACCGCATCCAGCTCTCTCTTGGCGTCTCCTTGCCCGCCGGCAGCTACACCGCCACGTTCAAGGACTTTCTCCTGCCCGACGGAACCCGCCGCAACATCCGAGGATTCTATGGCATGCAGCCCGGCACGGGCACATTCGATTTCCTACCGGGCATCGTCTATGCAGGCTATCTGGGACCGTGGTCATGGGGCCTCGGCTATCGCGGACGCTTCCCTTTAGCTGCAAATTCATTGGGCTATTCCTGGGACTATCTCCTCGAATATCGTCTGCGTTTCCCGCTCGGCCCCAATCCTTCCGGGGGTTACCGCTGGGGCGATCTGCATGAACTCAACGCCTGGGGCGGCTATACCTGGACGCCCGGTCTCACCACAACTTTGCGCGTAAGCGGTTCGACGCAGGGCCCGATTCGCGGCTTCGATCCGGAAATCCGCGGCCCGGCCGTGCCGGCCAATCCGGCCTTCTATGGCGGACAGCGGGTCGAAGTCTTCGGCGGCGCGACGATCAGCGGCAAATTTATCGGCTACGAAAATGTGCTGGTCGCGGTCGAGGCGGGTCTCCCTGTCTATCAGAACCTCAACGGTCCGCAGATCATGAAGAACTGGCAGGCGGGCATGTCGTTGCGGTTCAAGATATAACGTGCGTTGGTCACGGCCCGGCGGGCGGATCGCGGAGACTGACTTCGATGCGCCGCCGCTGGCGCGACCCATACATGCGCTCACTGGACGCCGTGAATTGAAGATCGTCATTGTCGACGAAAGCCCCATTCGCTCGCTGATCCTCGAGGAGGGGCTGCGTGACGCCGGCTTCACGCAGGTCGAGCGCATCAGCGAAATGCACAATCTGCTGAAGCACATCTATGCCAGCGACCCTGACGTGATCCTGATTGATCTCGAGAATCCTTCGCGCGATACGCTTGAGCAAATGTTTCAGGTCAGTCGCGCGGTGCGTCGGCCGATCGCCATGTTTGTCGATCAGAGCGATACGGCGTCGATTCAGGCCTCGGTCGATGCTGGCGTCTCGGCCTATATCGTCGACGGGTTGAAAAAGGAGCGCATCAAATCGATCCTCGATCTGTGCGTGTCGCGGTTCAATGCCTTCTCGAAGCTTCAGGATGAACTCGAACAGGCCAAATCCGATCTTGAGGAGCGTAAGACGATCGAACGCGCCAAAGGCATATTGATGAAGGCGAAGAAGCTTTCCGAAGAAGACGCCTACAAATTGATGCGCGGCGCGGCCATGCGCGAAAACAAAAAGATTATCGAAATTGCACGCTCGGTCATCACTGCGGCGGAGATGTTTAAATGACCGGCGAGGCGCATGTGAAAATCGGGTTCATTCCGCTCGTCGACGCCGCCGCGCTGTTAATTGCCGCGCATAAGGGATTCGCCAAGGCGGAAGGTCTCGACGTCGAACTGATCCGCGAAGCGTCGTGGGCGAATATTAGAGACAAGCTCGCCATTGGCCGTTTCGATGCGGCGCATCTTCTGGCGCCAATGGCGGTCGCTTCCACACTCGGACTAGGCCATGTGCGAGTCCCGCTTGTCGCGCCGATGAATCTCGCGATGAACGGCAATGCGATCGCGGTGTCCACGGCGCTATATGCCGAACTCGCCGCGGAAGGCGAGGTCGCGCATCCGGCGCAAACCGCGCGTGCGCTGGCGAAGCTTGTCGCGCGGCGAAGAGCCGAGAGTCGTGAGCCTCTGACCTTCGGCATGACCTTTCCTTTTTCCATGCATAATTATCAGCTGCGCTACTGGATGGCGGAAGGCGGCGTCGATCCGGATGAAGACCTGCGGCTGATCGTACTGCCGCCGCCCTACATGGTGGAAAATCTGGCGCGCGGCCAGCTCGACGGCTTTTGCGTCGGCGCGCCCTGGAGTTCTGTCGCGGTCGACGCCGGCGTTGGCGTCATTCTGCATTTCGGCTGCGAGATTTTCGCGTGCGCGCCCGAGAAAGTCCTCGCTCTGCGCGAGAGCTTCGCCAACGATAATCCTGATCTTGTAGCGGCGCTGATCCGCGCGCTCGACAGGGGGGCCGCCTTCGTCGATGACCCGCACAACCATGACGAGGTTTCGCACATCCTCTCGCGCCCCGAATATGTTGGCGTCGACGCCGAGATCATCTGCCGCGTGCTCACGGGCAATTTGCGCGTTAAGGCGCGCGACGAACGAGGCGACGCCAATTACCTCATCATCGGAAGAGACGGCGCGATGCGGCCGGATCCACGGCAAGCCGAATGGATCTATGCGCAGATGCTGCGCTGGGGGCAGACGCGCCATTCGCCAGAGATGGCCGATCGCGCGAAGAGCGTCTTGCGCCCAGACCTTTTCGACGCTGCGATCGATGGGCCGCATGTTCAGCGCGACCTCGGGGCCTTTGCGGGACCCTCAATCGACGGCCGCAGCTACGCGGACTATCTCGCCGGCTTCGATATCGGTCAGCGCCTGTGAGCGCTGAACTGATGCTCAAAAGCGCCAGCCATTAGGCGCCTCGCGCCTAAGCATTCGGCGCCGCAAAATGCCGCCTGCTGCCGCTGGGCAGCGCGAAACGCCTGTATTCCTTAGGAAAAACCACGCCGGCGTCTCTGGCCCGAAATGTGCAATCACCTCATCGGTCAACGACGACCGCCGGTCCGCCGGAACGAGCCCAAAGCCGGGCTCCGTCACAGAAGCGATTTCGCAATTTGCGTCGCGCTTTGGTCGTCTTGCCCGTTCACATCCCACGTAAGGCAAAGCGACCTGTGACCGGACCGTTCGGCCGTTCAGCAGAGTCGACACATGACTGTATTGCAGGATTGCAGAAGTCGCGAAAAGCTTGTCGTCGTCGGCGCCGGCATGGCCGCCACGCGTTTCGTCGAGGAACTGACGAAGCGGACGCCGGATCGATACGACATTCTCGTGATCGGAGACGAACCGCGGCTCGCCTATAACCGCGTGCTGCTGTCTTCGGTGCTCTCCGGGGAATTGTCGGTCGATGAAATCGAGCTCAAGCCCGCACAATGGTGGCGCGTCGCTGGCGTTGAGGTTCTGAGCGGCCGCAAGGTCATAAAGATTAACGCCGCGGCCCGGCGTCTCATCCTCGATAATGGCGAGAGCGTCGACTATTCGAAAGTCGTGCTCGCCACGGGTTCGCGCGCGGCAAGGCTGCCGATCGAAGGCGCCGATCTTCCGGGCGTTCACGTGTTTCGCGACGTGCAAGACGTCGAGGCGCTCACCCGGTTGGGAGAGGATACGCGCGCGCTTGTGATTGGCGGCGGCCTTCTCGGGCTGGAGGCGGCCTATGGCCTTGCGCGACGCGGCGTCGATGTGACGCTCGCCCATGTCATGGATCGGCTGATGGAGCGCCAACTCGATGCGGCCGGCGCCGACATCCTGCGCCGCCTCGTCGAAGAGAAGGGCGTGCGCGTGCTTCTCAACGCCAGTGCGACGCGCATCAACGGTTCGGGCCAAGTCGAGAATGTAGAGTTCGCCGACGGACAAACGATTCCAGTCGACGCCGTGATTTTCGCCGTCGGCATTCAGCCCAACGCCGACCTCGCGCGACAGGCGGGCCTTGACGCCGGGCGAGGCGTGAAGGTCGACGATGGTTTGGAGACAAGCGTAGTCGGCGTTTTCGCCATCGGCGAATGCGCTGAACATCGCGGCGTCTGTTACGGCCTCGTCGAGCCTGCCTATGAGCAGGGGCGCATTCTCGCCATGCGACTTGCCGGAGAAGACGCGACCTATGGCGGCAGCGTCGTCTCCACCAATCTGAAAGTCTCCGGCGTGCGTGTTTTTTCGGCCGGCGATTATCTCGGCGAAGGCGATGCGCGCCGCATCGTCTGCAAGGATCCGCGCATGGGGATTTATCGCAAGCTTGTGGTGCGCGACGACAGGCTCATGGGCGCGATCCTGGTGGGAGATACGAACGGCGCGGCCGATCTTCTCGATCTCATCCGCTCCGGCGCGAACATTTCCTCTCAGCGCGACGAGTTGATGTTCGGCCCCCCGATGCAAGAGGCCGCCTGAAATGTCCGTCGATTTCACGCTCGACCAGAAGCGCTATCTCGAAGGCTTTGCAGCCGGCTTTTCCGCGCGTGGCGGACAAAAGGCGCCGCCCGCGCAAGCGCAGCCGATGGGACCCGACGCCGCGCATCTATCCGCGCAGGACCGTGTCACGACCGCAGGCGGCAAGCTCACCGATCAGGAAAAATGGAAGCGCGAGGAGCATCCGTTCGACGCTTGGCCGCGGCTTGTCGCTCAAGCGAAAGAGAACGCGCCGCCCAAACCGGCCGACAATTTCCGCTGGCGCTACTATGGGCTCTTCTATGTCGCGCCGGCGCAGGATTCCTATATGTGCCGGCTGCGCATTCCCAATGGCGCGCTGACGCACTGGCAGTTCGCCGGGCTTGCGGATCTCGCGGAAAATTACGGCGGCGGCTATCTGCATGTGACGACGCGCGCCAATATCCAGATTCGCGAAATCGCGCCGAAGAATGCCACGAATATTGTGGAGGCGGTTCAGGATCTGGGACTCTGGAGCAAGGGCTCCGGCGCGGACAATATCCGCAACATCACCGGCACGCCGACCGCCGGCGTCGATCCGCAGGAACTCATCGACACGCGCCCCTATGCGCGCGCATTGCACCATCACATCCTCAACGACCGCTCGCTGTATG
>JALHNR010000083.1 GCA_022843525.1 Methylocystis sp.
GAGGCGACTGTCAAGGCGGCGATCACGCTGCAGCGCGACGCGATTGCGCGGCTTATGGGCGAAGGGCCTGACGCGGGCCTCACGGTTCTCAACGGGCGCGGCAGCGTCGTGCCGGCGCAACCCGCATTGCCGAAGACGCTGCCGATCGAATTGCTGCGGCGGCGTCCAGATCTCGCCGCGGCGCTCGCGCGGGCCGAGGCGTGGGCGGCGCGAGTTCACGCCGCGAAAACTCTGTTTCTCCCCTCCATCGATCTTTCGATCGTCGGCGGCTTCGAAGCCTCCGTCACCTCCACAAAGATCAGTAAGCTGGCGGGTTTTCTCTTCAATCCGTCTGCGCTCGGCTATGTCGCCGCGCCAACCCTTCGCCTGCCCGTTTTCCAGGGCGGCCGGCTGAGCGGCAATCTCGAAGTGCAGCGCGCGGAATATGATCAGGCGGTCGACGCCTATAATGACACGCTGCTCCAGGCCGCGCAGCAGGTCGCTGATGCGATCGCCAATCTCAGGCGTGCGCGCTCGGAATTCGACGCGCAAAGCCGCTTCGTTCGGGCGCGTCGGACCGAACTGGCGTTGTCGAAGGTCCGGCTGCGCGACGGTCTGCGCGACCGGCGAGAAATCCTGCAGGAAAGCGCCGACCTGCTGGACGCGATCTTTGCCCAGCGCGGGCTCGAAGGCGACCGTCTGATCGCCGCTGTGGATCTTTATCAGGCGCTCGGAGGCGGCTTCGCCGGCGGGCCGGGGCCGGATCATCCGAAGCCTGCGCCCGAGACCGATCCCATCACGCCCGTCGTCGAGGGAATCCAGTCGCTGACCGGCGGCTGAGACGAGATTACGCGAAGGTTAATGTTCACGCGAGAAGCGGTGTAGTCAATCCATGTCTCTGTCGAGAAAAAGCATCCGCGCGAGAAGGTCCTTTCTTCTTAAGGTCGTCTTCCTGGCCGTTGCGGTCGCCGCTTTCCTGGCGCTGTTCAAATGGCTCACCTACGACCGTAACCGCATCACGACCGACAACGCCTTTGTCACCGGCAACATCATTCCAGTCATGGCCGACGCTACGGGCGTCGTCGCCTCTGTGAATGTCGAAGAAACACAGCTCGTCAAAAAGGGCGATGTGCTTGTTCGGCTCGACGCCCAGCGCGCTCGCGCGGCGCTGGGACAAGCCGAGGCGGAACTCGGTCGCGCCGTGCGCGCCGTCGGCGCGCTTTTCGCCAATCGGCAGCAGGTATGCCAGAAGCTCGCCTCCCGTACGGCGATACGCGACCGCACGCGGCATGATCTCGCGCGTTATCGGTCAGCCGCGCCGAGCGGCGCCGCCTCGCGCCAGCTTTTGCAGAACACCGAGGACCAGCTCGCGGCGCAGGAAGCCGATTGGCGCGAGACGCGCGCCGAGCTGCAGGCATTTGATGCGCGCCTCATCAATGCGACGCGCGTCAGCCATCCCGATATCGAGGCGGCGAGGGCGCGCTTCAACGACGCCTATGTCGAAACGCTGCGCCAGAGCATTCGCGCGCCGGCGACCGGCTATGTCGCCAAGCGCCGCGTTCAGGTCGGCTTCCGCGTCAAGCCCGGCGACCAGATCATGAATATCGTGCCGCTGGACCATCTCTGGATCGAGGCCAATCTCTGGGAGAACCGTCTCGAGAGCATTCGGCCGGGGCAGAAGGCGGAGATCATTGTCGATCTATACGGGAGCAAGCGAACCTATCATGGCGTCGTCGAAGGTGTCGTGCCCGGCTCGGGCAGCGTGTTCGCTACGCTGCCGCCGGACAACGCCACCGGCAACTTCATCCGTATTGTGCAGCGCATCCCAGTGCGCATCGCGATCGACCCAGAAGAGCTGAAAAAGCAGCCGCTGCGACCGGGGCTCTCGACGATCACGACGATCGACGTGAACAGCACACCCGTGTCGCCCAATGACTCGATCGTCAAGACGGCGACGAGCGAATATACGACCGAAGTATTCGACAAGGATCTGGCTGAAGCAAGGGCGCGGGCCGAAGCCGTGATCAAGAACAATTTGCTTGACGCGTCGGACGCGGCGGAAGCCTGCGCCGTCGCGGAGAAATGAGTCGCAGCGGCGCCGCCCTTTGCGTTAAACAGACCAGACTGGGTTTCCGGTCCGATCGTTGCCTTGCGGGCGTCGGAGCAAGCTGAATGGAGCGAAAGCAATACCTTCAGAACATTCTGCTCGGCCTGCTTTCCGGGCCGCTGCTTGCCGCGCTGATCCTTCTCGTTCCGATGGGGATTCTGACGGGCCTGTCGGTCGTCCTCGATCCGTCGCTCGCAATGTACGAATTCGTGCCGGAAGAGGTGCTTCTCGTCCCTTTCATTCTTCTCGCCGTCCTCATCTCGGCGGCTAACGTCCGACTTGCCGTCGTCATGTCCCGCGACACGAAAGCCGGTCGCATCATCAAAGTGAGGACCGACCGCTATGTCGACGATCCAAGCGGCGCGCAGAATATTCACGGCCATCGGGGCCGCGCGTTTGCTGATGAACTGAAGCGTTTCATCGCGAGGCGCGAAGATAAGGTTGTCTCGCTGAGCAAGCCGATCGGCGAGGATTACGGCTGGGGTTTCTGGCTTCGGGAGAAAGCCTTTTCCCCCGTCTGGGTCGCCATCGCCCATACCGGCAACCCTAAAGACGACGAAAGCGTAGAGGAATTTATCGTCGCCATCACGCTGGAGCCGCCCATCCTGCCATGGCGACGTCTGCGCTATAAGCCCGATTTTGCGCTGAGAGACGAGATCGAGCAGCGCGTGACGGAATTTCTCGCCGAGAAAAATATTCCCTTCGCGATCGAGTGGGAGGACTGGGTTGATCCCGAGCCTCATCCGCAACCGCCGCCGAGATTTTGACGGCCAGTGTTCGTCGTTTTCGCGCGGTTGGGACATGATCTCGTTTGAGCAAAGGAGCTCTCCGCGCAAGCGGATGCGAACTGGTGCAGACCAAGGAACCACGGGAGCACGCTATCTTGCCTGTGGCCGGTCCGCCGGAGACCGAGCCGGCATAATGGCGTCTGTTCAATGAAGGTTCAGGGAATTTGTCCCAGGTTGGACATTACAAATGGGGCGTCTTCGCGTTCTTGGACTACGACGGCGAACCGATCTATGTTGGTCAAACGAACGAGGTGCTGCGTACGCGGACTGGTCGTCATCTTACCAATCAGCGCACGAACGCAGTAGCGATGTTCTCGACCCTTTCGAAGTGCTGGAGATTTAGGCAGCGCTATCACAATTTCAATAGACCAATCGCTATGACATCAGCGCTCATCAACATTTGCATGCGCTGAAGCGTTGATAAAACAGCGCGCAATTGGGCAGTCCCGAATTCAAAGCGGTCCTGAACGAAAAGGATCCGCCGGCCGGTTCCCTTGTAGTTGAAGCGCCGCGATCGTTGCGGGGCCGATCGTATCGGATCGCCTCTATGAGCTGAACCCATCCGGATTTTCGAATCGCCCGAGGGGCGCTCATTATATCGCGTCTCGCGCAGGTGATTGCAGAACGAAAAGTGGAAGGAGGCCTCCGCCGCGTGCTGCAAACCCAAGCGTTGCGTCTCCAGTGGCTTGCAGCACGCCGTTACGATGCACTGGGCGGTGCCGGCGTCTGTCGGACGTGGCGGTGACGAAGACTGTCACGTTGCGCTTAATTGCAAGGAGAGCATGCAAGGTTGTGGGGAGTATGTAAATTTTCGAAGGTTAAGGTCGCCTCTTTGGGAAAGGCGAGCCTATGCGAAGGCTGGTTTGGCGGGTGAAGCTTGTCGTGGACTTCGGGGACGAAGCGGCGGAAACCGAGGTCGAGGTGGCCCGGATCGAAAGAGACGAGTTCACGGTCCCGGAAACGCTTGGTCTGTCGCTTGGCGAAGGGAAACGCCTTACCGCTGCTATTCAAACGGAAATCGTCCGCGCGCAGGCGGCGACGATGGGCGAGCGCTTCCGGTGCTGCGCATTGCGGATCGACCTTGTCGAGCAAAGGATACAGATCGGTCACCTTTCGATCCCTCTTCGGCGACGTGCCGCTTCGAGTTCGTCGGTTCGCGAACTGCCAATGCTGCCGTGAAGTCGCGGGTGAACCGAGAAGTTTTTCGGCGTTGACGCTTGAACGCGGCATAGCGCCCGAACTCGCCTACGTCACCGCCAAATTCGCCGCGCTCGCGCCGTTTGCTAAGGTGGCTGATCTGCTGGCCGAGTTGCTGCCCGTCGGGGGCGCCGTCAATGCCGGCACGGTGCGCAATCGAACCCGCCGTGTCGGCGAGCATATCGCGCGACTGCGTCCCGAGGGAGCGGCGGATCCCGATATTGACGCAGTGACTCCCGCAGTCGTGATCGACCTTGATGGAGGCTATCTGCGCAGCCGACATTGTCGCCCAGAACGGAATTTCGAAGTGCTGGCGGGAAAGGTGCTCAATGTCGATGGATCGCAGCATCGCTTCGCCTTTGCTCGCAACGGCAACTCTGCGAGCAAATTTGCCGATGCGGTTGTGAGCGCGGGCGTCCGTCTCGGCACGTCAGCGACGGTGCTTTGCGACGGCGACCCTGGACTGTGGAAGTTGCAGCGTCAGGTCATGCCAGAGGCGACTCTCGTCCTCGACTGGTTCCATATCGCCATGCGTTTTGAACACGCCCTGCAGGCGGCGCGCGGCCTTGGCGCCGGCACTTTCAGCGACTACCTCCAAGGCCATCCAATCCGCGAACTCGAGAGCGCCAAGTGGAGAATCTGGCACGGCCGCTCGAGCGCATGTCTTGGGCGCTTGGCGCGACTGATGCATTGGTTCGACGCCGCTCATGTCAGAGACGTCAAAGGCGCCGCCGCGGTCCAGCGACATATCAACAATCTGATTGAATATCTCTACGCCAATGAACTTGCGCTCGTGAACTACGGACGGCGACGCCGTGATCGGCTGCCACTTTCAACCGCATTTGTCGAAAGCGCAGTCAATGAAATCTTGTCAAAACGCATGATCAAGAAGCAGCAGATGCGATGGAACAGGTGGACCGTGCAGCCCTTTCTGGACGTGCGTGTCGCCGTTCTCAACAAGACGCTCGCCGGCTCGTTCAGGCGGCTCTATCCAGACTTCCAACCAGACAATAAAAATCACCCAAAGCAGCTCGCAGCGGGACAAACCCCACGACTCTGCATGCTCCCAAAGGCCGCCGGCCTTGCCGGCGGCCCAGCTCAAGGGAAAAGAGCCCAAGGTGGACTATGCAAGCGTCAGCATCCACACTTGGTTTCACACGCCTTTTTGGTCGCCTTTGGCCCCTCGAGCTGGCCAGCGGCGCCATACGCTTGGCTGGCCTTGATGTATTCGTCCTCGCAGGCCCTCATGCAAAGGGCCTGCTTGTCATCGTCATTGACATTGCAGCTGACAGATTGGAGGAGGCGGTTTGCGTGGATTCCACCTTTGCCAGACGACAGCATGCCTTCAAAGGCAAAGCTCGGTCCGGTCGCTCCGGCGATGATCAAGCCAGCTGTCAAAAGAGCGCGTAGTTTCATGTTCTCGTTTCCTCTCCCGCCCCAAGATCGGCGCACCTCGTTGTCTGGGCACCCAGGATTGGGTGTCGGGATCCAACGAAATAATTTTGCCCGACATCCACCAGATACCTGCCTTGCTAAACCACATATGCCCAACGTCGACGACTATTGGAAAGGTGACTCTTCGACGCACAAATCTGCTGATTTGCCGGAGCCGCCGAACTCTGAATCTGATGGGTGGATTACGGCACGGTCAAAATGACCAAAACTCCATGCATAGTGACAATGGTCCCAGGGTCGTCGCATCATGAAACGGCTCGCCAGCCTTTTATTTCGGACGCGGGCAAGCCCGTGTTGCTGCTTCAAACATCCGATCTCACCCGGGCGTAGGAGCCCGGCGCGTCCTCGATCACGGTCAGCCTGCCAGCCCCGGGCTCGCGCGCGGGCGTCCGGTCGGAGGCGAAGCCGGTCACCCATTCGTCCCAGACCGGCCACCACGAGCCCTGTCGCGCAGCGGCGCCAGAGAACCATTGGTCGGGCGTCGCCGGCAGGTCATCATTGGTCCAATGCCCATATTTGCCGCCCGGCGCGTTGATCACCCCAGCCATGTGGCCAGAGGCCGCTAGAACGAATTTGACCGGCCCCTTGTAAAGGCGAGTCGCTGCATAGGTCGACTTCCACGGGGCGATGTGATCCTCCCGCGTCGACAGGATGAAGGTCGGCGTCGTGATTTGCGTCAGGTCGAGCGGCATGCCGTATAGGCGGATGCCGCCGGGCTTCGCCAGCAGATTCATCTGATACATATTGCGCAAGCAGAAAGAATGCATGGCTGCCGGCATGCGCGTCGAGTCGGCGTTCCAGTAAAGGAGGTCGAACGGCAAATGCTCCTTGCCGAGGAGATAATTTCTCACCACAAAGGACCAGATCAGATCGTTCGAGCGCAGCATGTTGAACGACATCGCCATGTCCTGCGCCTCAAGATAGCCCCGCTCCTTCATGCGCTCATCGAGCGAAGCGAGCTGCTCATTGTCGATGAACACTGCCATGTCGCCGGCATCCGCGAAGTCGACGAGCGTGACGAAATAGGAGGCGCTAGCGATCCGCTCGTCGCCGCGCGCGGTCATATAGGCGAGGGTCGAGGCGAGCAACGTGCCGCCCAGGCAATAACCAACGGCGTTGGCTGAACGTTCGGCCGTCGCCATCTCGATCGCGTCGAGGGCTGCGAGCGGACCCTCCTGCATATAATCCTCGAAGCTCTTCTCGGCGAGCTTCTCGTCGGGATTGACCCAGGAGACGACAAAGACGGTGTGGCCCTGGTCAACGGCCCATTTGATAAAGGAGTTCTTCGGCTGCAGGTCGAGCACATAGAATTTGTTGATCCACGGCGGGACAATCAGCAACGGTCGGCGACGCACGTCGGGGGTCGTCGGCGTATATTGGATGAGCTGCATCAGTTCATTCTGGAAGACGACCTTGCCCGGCGTCGCAGCTATGTTTTCACCGAGGCGAAACGCCGCCATGTCGGTCATAGTGATCGACAGCCGACCCTTGCCGCGCTGCAAATCCTCGAGCAGGTTCTCGAGTCCGCGCAGAAGGTTCTGTCCGCCAGTCTTGAGCGTCGCAGTGAGGACCTCGGGATTGGTGGCGAAGAAATTGGACGGGGAGAGTGCGTCAACGAACTGGCGCGAATAGAAGTCGACTTTGCGCGCAGTCGCCGGGTCGAGCCCCTCGACGCCGCGCACCGCCGCGAGCACAGCCTTGGCCCAAATGAGATAGCTCTCTTTGATGAAATTGAAGACCGCATTCTCAGTCCAGTCGGGATGTTTGAAACGCTTGTCTTCCGGCGGTTCATCGGTCCCGGTGCCATGCCCCATCAAGCGCTCCGCCGTCGTCTGCCAGACGCGCAGGCTATCGTTGAATAGATCGATTTGCGTGCGGGTGACCGGCGCTGGATCGGTCATCATCTTCGTTGTCAGTTCGAAGAAGGCGCCGCCGAGCGTCGTCACATCGCCCATGCCGAGCCGCGCGATATCCGGCCCATCGAGCAGGAAGTTCTGGACGAGCCGCTGGCTTTGTTCAGCGATCTTGCCGAGTTGCGTCGCGAGAGCTGCTGCATCCCATGTTGGCTGCGTCGAATTCTGAGCCATATGCTTACCAGTGGTCTATTTTCCGTCCATCCAATCCTTTTCGTCTCATCTGGTCAAATGCTGAGCGCGAGCGGACTTTCCAAAGGTCGATTACGGGTTATGGGCCGCGCTGCAGCTTGATCCGCTTAACTCGATGAAAGGAGGTCAAGGAGACGGGAATTGACGGGCTGTCGGGAGTAGGCGTCATGGATGGCGGGGTGTCTCCCAGGGCGCCAGTGGTCGGAGTAGGGTGGAGACGTCGAGGGGATGAAGCGGGGCGGCGTCCTATCTGGCCGCTGCCAAGGGAGCTCGTAGCTATATGGAAGATCCAGGAAAAGGGTTGACGATCTCGGCCCAGCCGTGCGGTTGTTCAACGAACTGATAACGGCTGGCATCCCGAGAGCCCGGCTGGTCTTCGCCTTGAACCACGTATTGACCGACGCCGAGGAACAGGCCGCGCGCGAGTATTTGCGCGAGGCTGGCTACGAGGTCTTGTCGGGTTTCCTGCCGTCGAAGACCTCCTACCGCGACGCCCAGAACCACGGTCGCAGCGTGACGGAGACGCGGATCGACGCGCTGAACGCCAAAGCCCACCGGCTGATCCAGTCGCTCATCAACAAGGTCGACGCTATGGCCGATCACCCTGCGTCGCCCCCGGATTAGGGGCGGGGGATAACGTCAAGTTAAATGGATTTTGGACGATATGATAGCGGTGTCGGATCATGAGACATGCACGTGATGGCGTGAGACCAATGCCAGCACGGGCAAACGGCCGCAAAAGCTGGAGTCGTAACTCCCACAAATAAAATCGCCGCGGCTATTGCAGGAATGCTGATCCATTTCCGCGCCATGTGCTCATCTCCGCTCAGGTGTCCCAGTATTGTGTGCGTGCGCACGATCGGCCTAGCCAGGGCGCGGTTCAAGATCGGGCTCGCCAATCTCGCCTACAACATGCGCCGCTTCGTATGGCTGACCGTCCGAGGCGCGCCCGCGTAAAGGACATGGGCGATCGGGTTGGACGTCGCTCACCAAGCGAGGGGGCCTTCGAAGCTAAAACGCCGACCTTCCATAGACGCGAACACGTCAGGCCGCCTCACGCGAACCATCTGCCACCGCGCCTTTCCGCCGAAGCCCCCGCAGCGCGCCTTCTCTGCTTGCCCGCTATCTATCTCGACGCGTGTCGCGCCCAAGGCATGGCGCCGGCTGGCGTTGACGCCACGCAAGAAGCGCGGCTCATGCGCGCGCTCTTGAAGGAGCCGGATGTCGCCGCATTGCGCGAGGCGCGCGTCGCTCTGGCGATCGACGACGGCGTCCGGCGCGAAGCGGCGAAGGCGGCGCGATTCATCGTCGACGCCGCCGTGGTCGAGCGGGCGCGCGCGCATTTCACGGAAGCTGGCGCGATGGACGCCGCCGACATGCTTGACGCCTATCTTGATTTACGGCGCGCCGGCGGCTGGGCGCCGCCGCACGAAGCGCCGACTCTCGCCGCGCTCGTCGCGCGCGCCGGCGTCGAACGCGACGCCGCGCGGCTCGAAGCCGAAAGCCTTGCGCAGGCGCCGCCGGCTCAGGAGCGGTCGAAGGGATTATTTGCTGCGATGCGCGGCTTGTTCGGACGCTGATTGGTCAAGGCCGCGCGGCTTGCAACCGTTCGCCTGAACAAGCGCTGGAGACCGCTGTCTCCGTTCTCTCGTCAGTGCCGCCGAATCAATTTGCCTCCCCGCTCGTTGCAAAGCGGCGAAAGCGACAACAGGTCGCTTCTCAAGAATGTGACACTGAACTGGAATATTCTGTCTCGGAACACGTGGCGCAAGCAACGCTGAAAACTTCGGTGCCCCATGCCCTTTTCGAAATTGAGCCGCGAGCAAAAGCGGACGATTCTGAGTGAGCTCCGGCAGTCACTGTTTCAGCACGAACTTTGGTACGAGAATTTCAACAGAACGATCATTTGCGATCAGGTTCCCGACGAGCGGGACCTCCAGGAAGATGCGAACCACAGGTGGCCGCTCGGACAATGGCTGCATGGCGCCGGCGCCAGTCGCCTGGGTTCGCACCAAAGTTTTTCCCAGATTTTGCTTGCGCATGAGCTTATGCACCGGCACGCGGCAATCATGTTGCGAACCGCGTCGGAGCACCGGTCCATTCCTCTCGACGACTATGAATTATTCCTGTCGGCCCTCAAGCAGGTCCGCGCCCAATTAGTGACGATCAAGCACGAACTCGAGGATGCACTTCGTAATCGGGATCCGTTGACAGGCGCGGGCAACCATATCGCAATGTTGACAGCGTTGCGCGAGCGGCAGGCCCTCGCGCCAAGACCCACATGCCTCGCGATGATGGATCTGGATCACTTCAGGGAGGTGAACGACACATACGGCCACACGCTCGGCGATGAATTTCTCGTGCAATACGCGGAATTCGTGATGTCCCACTTGCGGCCCCATGATGAGTTTTTTCGCTTTGGAGGCGAGAAGTTTCTCTACTGCGCCGCGGATGCGGACCTGGAACAGGGACGCGCAATCGCAGAGCGGCTACGAAAAGGCTTATCGGACAGGGAATTCTTCGTCGAAGGCTATTTGCCGCTCACGGTAACGGCTTCCTTCGGGCTTACTCTCCTCGACCCATCCGTTCCCGTCGAGCAATCGATCGAGCGCGCCGACCAGGCGTTGCACGACGCCAAAGCCGCAGGTCGCGATCGGATCGCGAATTGGCAGGCGCCAAACTAAGGCCAATCCAAAATGGGACGAACGCGCGCGCCCGCCGAGGCGGCTTGCCACTCGCACAGCGGCAATCGACCCCGCCCGGAGGGCGGCTCCTGCTCAATCTATTCAAAACGTGGTCGTCAGGCGACGCTTGCCGGAACGTTCGCGTGTTCTAGATGAAGCTTACCTGCAATACAGGAACTTCGTTCAACCCAATGTTATCATTAATGTTTGGTAACACAGGAGCTGGAGTTCGACGAACCTGGTCCTACGGTCAGGCATTTTTGGGCATGTCATCTACAAGCGCCTGGAGTTGGTCGTGCCACTTTTTCATTTTTTCTAACCATGCCTTATTTTCTTCGCTCGGCTTTGCCTCGGCAAGCGCGTGATGTACTAATTCGAGTTCCTCCAATAGCGCTTCTTTTCTGTCACTGAAGGTTGCGACGAGCCTTGCTCGGCTATGCATGTACGCCTCCATGGATAGGAATTTTAGATTCGACGCGGCGACGCTATCGAGCGCCAGCAAGCACAATCACGAGAAAATTATGGACCGTTTGCGCTCGGACCCGGGAGGCGATTCATTGCGTATAAATTATAGAGCTCCCGGTTAACGGAAGCTAGAGCGTTGGGTAAATCGGAAGACGCTTTTCTGTGATGGAGAACGCAACGACATTCCCGCAACGGCCTTCGGCCGCAGCGACAGCTTGCCTGATTTCATCCGCTGCATTCAGAAAGCACAAAAGGAAATGTCCGCTAGCTGGACCTTCGATATCCGCGCCATAGGGCACATGGTGCCCAACAATTGCCCGATAAGCGTTGGCGAACATCGACGCACAGCGGGGCGCTCATGAATGTCGACCCCAATGAAAAGATTGCTAGCGTGACAATGCGCGAAATTCGGCGCGTATTTCGTTTGGTGATCAGGCGAGAGGCTTTTAGACGAACTGCTAAAGCGAGACTTAATCCAGCAAGCTAAAGGTATGGAGACGGAAAGTTACTACACTTTGACATTAAAAGGATGCGCTGTTGCGAATGCAAATTTCGGTAAACGTTCGGCCGAGAAGTGGGAGCAAAGCTGATAGAGTCCGTGAGGAATCGTGCCGAGGAATTGAACGCGGACGAGTGGATGCCGCTGTTGGTCGAAGAAATCCGTATCTTCGGTAGCTGGGTTACCGGGTCTCATGACCTCGGTGACATCGATTTAGCGGTAGATTTCCAGCGCCGATACGGCATTGAATACCACATTGAACTGACTGAAATCTTGGTTGAACGGAATGGCTACGAAGGATCGTTTTTTGACCGCCTGTGCTACGATGCTGTCGCCGCGCGAAGAAAGCTCAAGGGCCGGGACTGGCGGATTTCTGTCCACGACCGCGGAGGAACTCATCGGTCTCGGTGTCGAAAGCCAGCAAATATTCAAGGCCGGCGCAATTTCTCGCGGAAACCTGCAGCAATGACGGACATTCAGCATAATTAGCATCGCCCCGTGGAAACCCGCCATCAACTTGGTCCCTCCAACTATCGCTGACCTTCGCGCTGAGGGCGACGCCGCAAAGAAGAGCGCCCGGCCTGTCCCGTTCTCATCGGCCGCCCTACATCCCACTGGTTTGTTGTGAGCAGCGGATCGAACGGGAAGATTGTCTCATGTCCGGCACGATCATAAATCTCATCATCCAAATTGTGGCAGGAGCCATTGGCGGAAACGCTGCTGGCGGATTCCTAAAGAACTTAGACCTCAGCACTCTCGCTAAGACAATCACTGGCGCCGCCGGCGGCGGCATTGGCGGAACGATCCTCCAGGGCTTGATCCCTGCGCTCAGCAGCGCGGCCAGCAGCGGGGGACTCGATATTGGCGTGATGCTGGGCAATTTGGCTGGCGGCGGCATTACCGGCGCGGTCGTCACCACAGCCTATGGTCTCATAAAGAATGTGCTCATGAAGAAAACGGGCTGATCACAGCCACGGCGAAGGCCGACTTCGATTCGAGAACGCAGAGCTGTCGGAAGACCCATGGAACCAAACAAGATCACACTTGAACAGCGCCGCGAATTTAGCGAGGTCGTCGGCCTGTTCGACTCGATGGACAATCTGCAGTCCGCCATTGACGATCTGCTCACCCACGGATTCGACCGCTCGGAAATTAGCCTGCTCGCCGAAGATGCGACGGCGCGCGAAAAGGTTGGCGCGAAACGCTCGGTCGAGATCGA
>JALHNR010000084.1:0-11627 GCA_022843525.1 Methylocystis sp.
CCTCGATCGCCGGCGCAACATTCTCGAGCGCCTGCTTGAAGACGGCGAGCGGATCGCTCTTGGCCTTCGACTCGACCTGATCGAGCGCGCCATAGACAATCTGCTCGGCGACCGACTTCTTGCCGTCGTACATGATCGAGTTCATGAATTTCGTGAGAACGATGTCGCCAAATTTGGCGTCTTCGATCACTTCACGTTTTTCGGCCCGGTGGCGACGAGACATCGAACGGCTCCTTACTTCGGACGCTTCGCGCCGTATTTCGAACGGCGCTGCTTGCGGTCCTTGACGCCCTGCGTGTCCAGCACGCCGCGCAGAATGTGATAGCGGACGCCGGGAAGATCCTTCACGCGGCCGCCGCGGATCATCACGACCGAGTGCTCCTGAAGATTATGGCCCTCGCCCGGGATGTAGCCGATGACCTCGAATCCGTTGGTCAGGCGCACCTTGGCGACCTTGCGAAGCGCGGAGTTCGGCTTCTTCGGCGTCGTCGTATAGACGCGCGTGCACACGCCGCGCTTCTGCGGGCAGGCCTGCAGATGGCGCGCCTTCTCGCGATAGGTCGGCGCTTGGCGCGGCTTGCGGATCAACTGGCTGATCGTCGGCATTCAATAGGGTCCTTCGCGTGATTGCGAATGGCGGATGTCAAGGTGGTCCCGCCGCGCATGGCCTTGAAGGCACGCGCAAACGAGCGAAGCGCCGATGGCCGTAAGGGCCAAGGCGCTTCTAACGCAGAGGATCCCGTCGCCGGGATCGTGCCTTCCTGTCAGTCGCTTTCGCGACGTGCTGATTACCAATTACATTTGGCGGTCACAGGCAAGGCGACAGCGTTTAAGTTCGAAGGATCGAGAGCGAGGCGCTCGCCGACGGCATGAACTTACGGCCTGTCGAAAGTGGGCGGAACCTAATCGCGACGTTGGGCGGCGTCAAGCGCAGATTGCGCAATTTTTCGAATATCGTCTGTGTTCGTCCGCGCGTCTGTTTGAGACTTTTGCCGCATCGCGCATCGCGTATGCGCAAGCGTTTTGTTCTGTGCGCTACGCGCCGCGCACCTTGGGTCAAAGGCGCCGTTAAGTCACGCACGCATGCGAAGCCGCCGGCAAAATCACAGGCGCTGCGGAACGGCTCCTTCGCTTTTGCGTTAGCCCCCGGGGAGACGTCCATGCCGAAATCCCGCTGGCGCAGCAAAGGCTTAGCCAAAGAGATCAGCGTCGTGCTGGCCGCCAAGGTCCTGGCTCTCGCCGCGATCTACTTCGCCTTTTTCGCCTCGAAGCCCACGCTTCCCGGCGCGGCGCGCTGGCTGTTTGGACCGTGAGCGCCGCCATGGATGTCGTCGATCTCTCCCGCCTCCAGTTCGCGCTCACCGCTCTCTATCACTTCCTCTTCGTGCCCCTCACGCTCGGGCTTTCCGTCCTCATCGCCATCATGGAGAGCGTCTATGTGATGACCCGCCGGCGCATCTGGCGGGACATGACGATCTTCTGGGGCATTCTCTTCGGCATCAATTTCGCCATGGGCGTCGCCACCGGCATCACCATGGAGTTCCAGTTCGGCACGAACTGGTCCTACTATTCGCAATATGTCGGCGACGTCTTCGGCGCGCCGCTTGCGATCGAAGGCCTGATGGCCTTCTTTCTGGAAGCGACCTTCATCGGATTATTCTTCTTTGGCTGGGACCGGCTGAGCCGGCCGGGCCATCTCGCGGTCACCTGGTGCGTGGCGCTCGGCTCGAATTTTTCGGCGCTGTGGATTCTCGTCGCCAACGCCTGGATGCAAAACCCCGTCGGCAGCCGCTTCAACCCGGACACCATCCGGATGGAGGTGACGGATTTCATGGCGGTGGTGTTCAATCCCGTCGCCCAATCGAAATTCGTCCACACCGTGGCGGCGGGCTACGTCACCGGCGCGGTCTTCGTGCTGGCGATCAGCGCCTGGTATCTGCTGAAAGGCCGGCATCGCGCCTTCGCGCTGCGCTCGATGACCGTCGCCGCCTCGTTCGGACTGGCTTCGGCGCTTTCGGTCGTCGTTCTCGGCGACGAGAGCGGCTACGCCACGACCGAAAACCAGAAAGTGAAGCTTGCGGCGATGGAAGGTCTGTGGCGCACGGAGGCGCCGCCCGCGGCCTTCACTATCTTCGGCATTCCCAACCCCACGACTCACGAGACCTATTACGCCGTTCAGGCGCCCTGGATGCTGGGGCTCATCGCGACGCGCTCGCTCGACAAGGTCATCCCCGGAATCTTCGACCTGGTGGAGGACGCCAAGCAGCGCATCAGCCGCGGCGTCGAGGCCTATGAGGCGATGCGTCGCCTGAAGGGCGCGCAGCCCAGCGCGGCGGCGCGCCAAATTATCGAAGAGCGCCAGAGGGATCTCGGCTACGCCATGCTGCTGCGCCGCTATACCGACAATCCTTCCGCCGCGACGCCGGAGCAGATCGACAAGGCGGCCTGGGACACGATCCCGAATGTGCCCGTCATCTTCTGGTCGTTCCGCGTGATGGTGGCGCTGGGCTTTTACTTCATCGCGCTCTTTTCGGTGATGTTCTACCTCTCGTCGAAGCGCGCCTTCGAGCGGCGGCGCTGGCTGCTTCACGTGGCGGTCTGGTCGTTGCCGCTGCCCTGGGTTGCGGCGGAGCTCGGCTGGATCGTCGCCGAATATGGCCGTCAGCCCTGGATCATCGAAGGCGTGCTGCCGACCTTTCTCGCCGCCTCGCCTATCCCAGCCGGCAATGTCTGGCTGAGCCTCTCGGGTTTCGTGCTGTTCTACACGGCGCTGCTCATCGTCGACGTCTTCCTGATGGTGAAATACGCCAAGCTGGGACCGACCGAGACGTGGCAGGTTCCCGATCTCGCGACACGGCAGGCGCCGCCCGGCGGCGCGCCGATGGGCGATGTGACGCCGGTCGAGGAGGCCTGAGATGCATCATATTCCTCTCGACTACGACACGCTTCGGGTCATCTGGTGGGCGCTTCTCGGCATCCTGCTGATCGGCTTTGCGGTCTTTGACGGCTTCGACCTGGGCACGGCGATGTTGTTGCCCATCCTCGGCCGCACGGACCAGGAGCGCCGCATTCTCATCAACAGCATCGGCCCGGTCTGGGAAGGCAATCAGGTTTGGTTCATCCTCGGCGGCGGCGCGTCCTTCGCCGCCTGGCCGCCGGTCTACGCCGCAGCCTTCTCCGGCTTCTACATTGCGATGTTCGTCACGCTTCTGGCGCTGATCCTGCGGCCGGTCGCCTTCAAATTCCGCGGCAAGATCGACAATGCGCTGTGGCGACAGACTTGGGACTGGGCGCTGTTCTTCGGCGGGCTGGCGCCCGCGCTGGTTTTCGGCGTCGCGATCGGCAGTCTGCTGCAGGGCGTGCCGCTGCGCTTCGACGACGAGCTGCGCGCCATTTATGAGGGCTCGTTTTTTGAGCTGTTCACGCCCTTCGCGCTTCTTTGCGGCGCCGTCAGCGTCTGGATGCTCGTGATGCACGGCGCGGCCTATGTGCAGGCCAAGACCATAGAGCCGATCGCGGGGCGCGCGCGCCAGGCCGGCATGATCGCCAGCGTTGTCACTTTTGTGCTGTTCGCGATGGGCGGCGTCTATGTCTACGCCCATCTCAACGGCTATGCGATCGTGAGTGAGATTGCGCCCTCCGCGCCCTCAAATCCATTGCGAAAGAGCGTCGAAGTCGTGGCCGGCGACTGGATGCGCAATTATGAGCGTTATCCATGGTCGGCGGCGGCGCCGGCGCTCGGTCTTCTCGGCGCGCTGCTGGCCGCCGCGATGTTCGCGTTGCGAAAGGAAGCCGCCGCCTTCATCTGCAGCGCCGCCGCCGTGGCCGGCATCGTCGCGACGCCGGGCTTTGCGATGTTTCCCTTTCTCATGCCGTCATCCATCGAGCCCAACGTCAGTCTGACGGCGTGGGACGCCTCATCGAGTCATTTGACGCTGTTCGTCATGCTCATCGCCGTGATCATTTTTCTCCCGATTGTTCTGGCCTATACCGCCTGGGTCTATCGGGTGCTGCGTGGAAAGGTCCCATCCCGTATCTTCGAGCCGGGCGGCCACGCCTATTGAGGCGCAGGGCTGATGTGGCGTTTCGAGTAGGCGCCTCAGATTGGCGCGCGCCTTCGCCATTCTGAACGCTGCATGCTACAGTTGCATCGAGACCGCCCCGAGATTCTGGCCGCCGATCGCAACCATGTGGCGCCGGCGCGCCGTTGGCTCGGGGCGGGCGCAGCCGCCAAATCCGCAGAAGCCGTCTCATCTGCGCAGTTTGGTCGCATGCCGACGGCATTGCGCCTGGCGCGAGCCGGTAACATCATCCCCTACTGCGACGGCGACGCCGCCAAAGTTGATCAAGGAAGGAAGCTCGAATGAGCCATGTTGCGCATGAGTTGCACGAAGAATTTCCCGAACGCGCCGAGGCCATTCACGCCTTGAAGGCCAAGAACGCGCACTTCGCGCGCCTCACCGAGGAATATCACACGCTCAATCGCGCCATTCACCGCATGGAGACCAATGTCGAGCCGGCGGATGACGCAACGATCGAAGATCTCAAGAAGAAGCGGCTCATCCTCAAGGATGAGATCGCCGGCTTCCTCGAAACGGCATAGTCTCGCGGCCCCTCCCCCGGCCCTCCCCCGCGACGCGGGAGAGGGAGCGGGCGCCGCGCGGTTTGCCGTCATGCCCCGGCCTTGCGCCGGACATCCACGAGGCGACCGCGCCTATTGACTCTTGGAAAGTTGAGTCTTGCAAGGCGCGCCACGGCGTGGATGGCCGCGACAAGCGCGGCCATGACGCGGGGAGTGGGTGCGCTAACGGTATTGCGCCGGCGGCTGCGGATTATTCGCGGGGTTGCTGTCGTGCTTGGTCAATCGGGCGACCAGCGGACCGCCGACAAGGGGCTGAAGCTCCGCCTCCAGCGCGTCGGCGACGTCCTTTCCATAGATTTCCTCACCGGCGACGTGGATCGAGAAGGCTTTGCTGTGCTTCTCGATTTTCGCGGGATCTTCGATCACCGCCTTCGTCCATTTGTAGAGCGGGAAATTCTCCTCGCCGCGCTGTTCGGCCGCGGCCACATATTCGGCGAAGGCGTCAAGCTGGTTCCGAAGCTTCGCGTTATGTTTGGCAAGAATGTCGCTGAGCGGCCGGAGCGCCGGATTTTCCGGATCCTTGCGGGCGAGCTTGGCCGCCGCGTCCACGAGATTGACCCGAACCTGATATGCCCAATCTTCGCTCATCGCTCCACTCCCTGGGGCTAACGCCGCGCGCCGTGCTTCTTTTCACTTGCGCCGAGCCGAGCGGCGTCGGGTCTGAAAGAACCTATAGCAGATTGGCGAAAACCCGAGATTTTCCAAGCCCCAGGGGCGCCGCCCGACTGTCCTGCCCGCCGAGCTATCCCCTTGTCGTCCTTACGTTTAATCGGGCATGCCCAGGCACAAGGTGATTTTTTCAGCAATACTGTGTATAAGCGATCTAGCGGCATCGAGGCGGCGCCGCCCTGTGGGAACGGACGTCGGCCACATTTCAGCCGCCTTGGCCTTGGACTTTGTCGGGTCGACCGGCGCGCCTTTCGAAAGTCCCGCTGTCGAGTCGATAAGAGTGTCGACTGTTGAGCATCGACGTCGCGCCCTTCGAGGAGTCGGGGGCGGCCGTTTCGCGCGAAAAGCGCAGTCACGTCGCGCCGGCCCGGACGTTAAATTGCGGCCGCAAATAGCAAAGGGTGAAGATGCCGACCATCGCTCTCGTCGACGACGATCGAAACATTCTCACCTCTGTCTCCATCGCTCTGGAGGGCGAGGGTTATCGCGTCCAGACCTATACCGACGGCGCGCAGGCGCTCGACGGGCTGCGCGCCAACCCGCCCGATCTGGCGATCTTTGACATAAAGATGCCGCGGATGGACGGCATGGAGCTTCTGCGTCGACTGCGGCAGAAGTCGGACCTCCCGGTGATTTTTCTCACCTCCAAAGACGAGGAAATCGACGAGCTGTTCGGCCTGAAAATGGGGGCCGACGACTTCATTCATAAGCCTTTCTCGCAACGACTGCTCGTCGAGCGGGTCAAGGCGATTCTGCGGCGCGCCAATCCAAAAGAGGCCGCGGCTCAGAAGGAATCGGAGGCCAAGGTCCTGGAGCGCGGCGCGCTGCTGATGGACCCTGAGCGCCACACCTGCACATGGCGAGGCGACCCCGTGGTGCTGACGGTGACGGAATTCCTGATTTTGCAGTCGCTGGCGCAGCGTCCTGGCGTCGTGAAGAGCCGCAATGCGCTCATGGACGCGGCCTATGACGACCAGGTCTATGTCGACGATCGAACAATCGACAGCCATATCAAGCGATTACGCAAGAAATTCAAGGTGGTGGACAACGACTTCGAAATGATTGAGACGCTCTATGGCGTGGGCTATCGATTCAAGGAAGCCTGAGCTCTCGCGGAGGGCACGCGAGATGGATGCAAGCATCGAGGGTGACGGCGACGTGACCGCCGTCGGCGACCCGGTCGCGGAAGTGGCGCCGAGCCCGGCGGTCCCGGCGCCTGCCCGCGACGCCGCGGCGGCGCGAGCCCGCCTGTGGCGGACGATTTCCGTCCGCTTGGCGCGGGCGCAGCGATCTGTCCAGCGAACCGTCCAATCGCATCTTTCGTCCTCGCTCACCCGCCGCATCGTCGTTCTCAATCTGGGCGGGCTCGTCGCGCTGCTGGCCGGCTTCCTCTACCTCAACCAATTTCGCGAAGGTCTGATCGACGCCCGCGTGCAAAGCCTGCAAACGCAGGGCGAGATCATCGCCGCGGCGGTGGCGGCCTCGGCGACGGTCGACACCGACGCCATCTCCATCGATCCGGAAAAGCTGTTGAAGCTTGCGCCGGGGGAAAGCGCGAGCGGCGCCGAAGGCGGGTCGCCGCTGGAGTTTTCGCTCAATCCCGAGCGCGTCGGGCCGCTGCTGCGGCGTCTGGTGTCCCCGACGCGGCTGCGGGCGCGCATCTATGACCGCGACGGCTTTCTGCTGCTCGACTCGCGCTCCGTCTCCGGTCGTTCGAACATTCTGCGCTTCGAGTTGCCGCCCGCGGGCGGCCAGCCCACGACCATGGACGCATCCTCCTTCCTTGAAAGGTCGCTGGAGTTTGTCCAGCGCCTGTCACATCGGCCGGAGCTGCCGCTGTACGAAGACATCGGCATGGGCAATGGCAAAGCCTATCCTGAGGTCGGCAACGCGCTCGGCGGCCACATCCATTCGGTGGTGCGCGCCAACGCCAGGGGCGAAACCATCATTTCCGTCGCCGTTCCGGTTCAGCGCTTCCGGTCGGTGCGCGGCGCGCTGCTGCTTTCGACCATGGGCGGCGACATCGACGCCGTCATCGTGACGGAACGCTGGGGCATCATCCGCATCTTTCTGGTCTCGGCCGGCGTGATGTTGCTGATTTCGCTGTTCTTCACCAATACGATCACCGAACCGATGCGCCGCCTCGCCGAGGCGGCCGAGCGCGTGCGGCGCGGCGTCAAATCCCGCCAGGAGATCCCGGATTTCTCAGACCGGCCGGACGAGATCGGCCATCTTTCCGGCGCGCTGCGCGACATGACGAAGGCGCTCTACAACCGCATCGACGCGATCGAGCATTTCGCCGCGGATGTCGCGCATGAACTCAAGAATCCGTTGACCTCTCTGCGTAGCGCCGTCGAGACGCTGCCGATCGCCAAGACCGAGGAGTCGCGCGACAGACTGCTCGCCATCATCAAGCATGACGTCGGCCGACTCGACCGTCTGATCAGCGATATTTCCGACGCGTCGCGACTCGACGCCGAACTCGCGCGCGCCGACATGGCTGTGGTCGATCTCTCGGCGGCGCTGTCGACCGTCGTCGACTTGGCGCGCGCCGTGGACCGTGGCGACGGCGTCAACATTCGACTGACCGTGCGCGCCTCTTCCCATGATGGGCCGCGCAGTCGCTGGCGGGTTCTCGGCAATGACTCTCGCCTCGGCCAGGTGTTCAATAATCTGATCGACAACGGCCGGTCGTTTTCAAAGCCCGGCGGCGTCGTGCGCGTGCTGCTGTGGCCGGAGCGCGCCAAAGGGCCGGGCGGCCAGCAGATCGAGGGCTTCGAGATCATCTTCGATGACGACGGCCCCGGAATTCCCGACGGCGCCTTCGAGCGCATTTTTGAACGTTTCTACACCGACCGGCCGGAACAGGGGTTTGGCCAGAACTCCGGGCTCGGGCTCTCGATCTCCCGCCAGATCATCGAGGCGCATGGCGGACGCATCCGCGCGCTCAACCGTACCCGCGCGCATCCGCAGGGCACTGACGAGCCCCACCCCGGCGACGCCGTGCTCGGCGCGCGCTTCGTCGTTTGGTTGCCTTCGGCGCGATGACGCCGCCGCAAGCGTCCGCTTATGTTCACGCCAACGCGCTGGTTCTCGGCGCGTTCGGCCTGCTGCTGCGCGGACCCTCCGGCGCCGGAAAGAGCGCGCTGTCTTTGCAGCTGATCGCCGACTGGCGGGCGCGCGGCGCTTTCGCGGCGCTCGTCGGCGATGACCGGGTCGCGCTCGAAGCGCGCCACGGCCGGCTGATCGCAAGGCCGCATCCGTCGATCCGCGGGATCATCGAGGCGCGCGGCCTCGGGCTGATGCGCGTCGCCTATGAGCCGGCCTGCGTGTTGCGGGCCGTGGTCGACCTCCTCGCGGCCGGAAACCCGCCGAAACGATATCCCGACGAGGCCGACGCGACCGCTGAGTTGAGCGGCGTGACGCTGCCGCGCATGTTCGAAAACGCCGCAAGCGTCGGGGCGGCGGCGCGGATTGCAGCTTACATTCAGAACGTTGCGACAAATTGACGGAGCCCTGCTGTTTTCGCTTGCCTATTTCGCCGCGTTGCACAAAATGTCGCCCCTATTGAGCGGGGCGATCACGGCGGGCGCAACGGCTCCTTCTAGGGTGCAATTTGGCTCCGTTCGCCCTTGCGGGCCGACGCATTTTTCGAGACATCGGCGCGCAAGAGACGTCTTCATGAGTGGTAGGGTCGTATGATCGGAATGGTCTTGGTGACCCATGGCCACCTTGCCACTGAGTTTCGCGCGGCGCTCGAACACGTCGTCGGACCTCAAAAGCAGATTGCGGCGATCTCGATTGGGCCCGAGGACGATATGGAGCGCAGGCGCACGGATATCATTGAGGCGATCCGCGAGGCCGACAGCGGCGACGGCGTGGTGCTGCTTACCGACATGTTCGGCGGCACGCCGTCCAATCTTGCCATATCTGTAATGGATGGCGGAAAGGTGGAAGTGCTCGCGGGGGTCAATCTGCCGATGCTGATCAAACTCGCGTCGGTCCGCGATACGCAACCTTTGGAGCAGGCGGTGCTGCAGGCGCAGGACGCCGGCCGCAAATATGTTTACATCGCCAGCAAAGTGCTCAACGCAAAATGAATGACCTCGTGACCGAGAAATTCCATCAGGCTGCGGCCGAAGACTCCCTGTCGCGGGAGTTCGCGATCGTCAACAAAAAGGGGCTGCACGCCCGCGCGACCGCCAAATTCGTGCAGTGCTGCGAAAAATTCGACGCCGTCATCACGGTTTCGAGAGGCGACGAAACCGTTGGCGGCAGCTCGATCATGGGCATTCTGACGCTCGGCGCAAGCCAGGGCACGACCATCGCCGTCACGGCGACCGGACCACAGGCGAAGGCGGCGCTCGACGCGCTGGAGACGCTCGTCGCCAATCGCTTCGGCGAGGACGAATAGCTCGGCCAGACGCCGCCGGAAGCGATCGCAAGATCTCACTTGCAAAATTTGCGCGCAAGCGGCCACCCCTGTAGAGCGCGTCCGCCACAGTCGCCATGTTACTCGAAGCAAACGCGAGAGTTGCGATCCCTCGCACGTTGCTGAACCTTCCCCTGCTGGCAGGCGTCGTCAAATGTCCGTCTTTAAAGTTTACGTGCGGGTGCTGGGGCTGTTGCGGCCTCAGGCGCGGCTCGCGCTCATACTGGTCGCGGCCAATCTCGCGCTCGCCATCTCCGCCTTCGCCGAGCCGATGCTCTTTGGGCGCATCATCGACCGCATGACGCGCGCGCAGGCGCCCGGCGCGACTTTGACATGGAGCGATCTGCTGCCGCTCGTGTCCGCCTGGGCCGCCTTCGGCCTGTTTTCGATCGGCGGCGCCATACTCGTCGGCCTCAACGCCGATCGGCTCGCGCATCGCCGCCGACTCGCGATCATGTCGGATTATTTCGACCACGTTCTCAGCCTGCCGCTGAGTTTTCACACCAACGTCCACTCCGGACGTCTCTTGAAGATCATGCTCGACGGGGCGAACGCCATGTCGGGGCTGTGGCTGTCGTTCTTTCGCGAGAACTGCGCGTCCTTCGTTGCGCTCTTCGTCCTTCTGCCGGCGACGCTGTTCGTCAATTGGCGGCTCGGCTCGCTGCTCATGGCGCTTGTCGTGATCTTTTATTTCGTGACGAGCTTCGTCCTGCGACGCACGGAGGATTTGCAGGGTCAGGTCGAGCGCTACAATTCGACGCTCGCCGAACATGCGTCGGATGCGCTTGGCAATATCCCGGTGGTGCAGAGCTTTACGCGCATCGAAAGCGAGTCGCATGCGCTGAACCGCATCATCGATGACGTCATCGCGGCGCAGATGCCTGTTCTCTCCTGGTGGGCCTTCGTCGCCGTCGCCAGCCGCGCCTCGGCGACGCTGACGATTCTGGCGATTTTCCTTTTGGGCGTCTGGCTGCATTTGCGCGGCCTCGCGACGATCGGCGAGATCGTCGCCTTCATGAGCTTTGCGACCATGTTGATCGCGCGGCTCGAGCAGGTCGTCGGCTTCGTCAATATCCTCTTCCAGCAATCGATGAAGATCGCGGATTTCTTCGCCGTGCTCGATACGCAGCCAAGCGTCGCCGATCGTCCGCATGCCCGAGACGCGGGGCGGCTTGTGGGCGCGGTCGAATTCGACAACGTCGCCTTTTCCTACGACGGGCGTCGGCCGGCGGTGCGCGACGTGTCGTTTACGGCGAATCCCGGAGAAACGATCGCGCTCGTCGGCTCGACCGGGTCCGGCAAATCGACGACGCTCGGGCTCTTGCATCGGGCCTTCGATCCAGACAGCGGCGCGGTGAAAATCGACGGCGTCGACATCCGCGAATTCACCTTGAGTTCGCTTCGCCGCAACATCGGCGTCGTCTTTCAGGAGCCGATGCTGTTTGCGCGATCGATCGAGGACAATCTGCGAATCGGCAATCCGGAGGCCACCGACGAGGAGATCGCCCATGCGCTCGAACTGGCGCAGGCGACGGAATTCGTCGCGCATCAGAGCGACGGGCGGGCGACGCGCGTCGGCGAACGCGGCCGCTCGCTGTCGGGCGGCGAGCGCCAGCGGCTCTCGATCGCAAGGGCGCTGTTGAAAAACCCGCCGATCATGGTCTTCGACGAGGCGACCTCGGCGCTCGATGCGACGACCGAGCGGCTGATCCAAAAGGCGTTGGAGGCGGCGATGAAGGGCCGCACGACCTTCGTCATCGCCCATCGGCTGGCGACCGTGCGCAACGCCGACCGCATCCTCGTCTTCGATCAGGGCGAGATCGTCGAGAGCGGCGGCTTTGACGAATTGGTCGCGAAGGGCGGTCGCTTCGCCACGCTCGCGGC
>JALHNR010000084.1:11637-12389 GCA_022843525.1 Methylocystis sp.
CGACGGGGTTTACGAAGCCGGGGCGCAGCAGCCGGCGGAGTGAGGGGGCGGCGGCGCGCGCGGCGAGAAGCAAGCCGGCGCCGAATGTCGATCGGAGAGTAACAAAAAAACCGCGCCCCTTTCAGGGCGCGGCCGCAGGCTTCAAAACGCGATCTTCTTAGCGGATCACGTAAGGCAGTAAGCCGAGGAAGCGGGCGCGCTTGATCGCCTGCGCGAGTTCGCGCTGCTTCTTGGCCGAAACGGCGGTGATGCGCGAGGGCACGATCTTGCCGCGCTCGCTGATGTAGCGGGACAGCAGGCGCGTGTCCTTATAGTCGATCTTCGGCGCATTGGCGCCGGTGAACGGGCAGGACTTGCGGCGGCGGAAGAAGGGACGGCGGGGGGCGGTGCTCATTCGACCTCTCCTTCAACCTTGCCTTCTTCACGGCGCGGGCGACGCTCGGGACGATCGCCTCGATCTCCCCGGTCGCCGCGATCCCCTCGATCGCCGCGCGGGCCCCGGCGATCGCCGCGGTCGTCGTCTTCACGTTTGCGAAGCTGCGCGGAAGGACCCTCCTCCAGCTCGTCGACGCGCAGCGTCAGCACGCGCAAAATATCTTCGTTGATGCTCTGCTGGCGCTGCATCTCCGCGAGCGCCGCCGGCGGCGCGTCGATGTTCATCAGGGTGAAATGCGCCTTGCGGTTCTTGTTGATCCGATAGGCGAGCGACTTGACGCCCCAATATTCGGTCTTGCCGACCGTGCCGCCGAGCG
>JALHNR010000085.1 GCA_022843525.1 Methylocystis sp.
CAGCGCCCGGATCAGCCGCTGCTCGAGCAGCTTGCCAATGTCCAGCAACGACAAATTCGCCTGCTGGAGCATGACGGCGTTGGGCTTGGCGAAATCCAGCGGCTGTGCGGCGTTTCAAACCTGTTCGACACATTGCTCGTGGTGGAGAATTATCCGGAAGACGCGAAGCTGTTCGCGGCGGACGTCGGCGGTCTGCGATGCGTCGGCGCCCGCAATCGCGGCTATACGCATTATCCCTTGACGCTGATGGTTCTGCCGGGCCGGCAACTGGAGCTGCGGCTCGAATATCGCGAAGGCGTCAAGGAGCCGGAGCGGATTGCCCGCCGTGTGACGAAACTGCTGGAGCAGATCGTCGACCGACCCGATGCGCCGCTCTCTGCGATGGACGTTTTGCTCACCGAGGAGCGAGATCTGCTCGCGCGCGTCAACGCGACGAAGGTGGTGAATCATCCGAGCACCCTGTGCGAACTGCTGGCGGACCAGGCGCAGTGCACGCCGGACGCCATAGCGCTGGTCGACGGCGATCATGCGCTGTCCTATCGCGAGGTTCGGCGGCAAGTGACGGCGCTCGCGCGCAACTTCGCGGCCACCGGCGTCACGGCCGGCGACATCGTCGCGATTGCGCTGCCGCGTTCTGTCCGACTCGCCATTGCGCTGATGGCCGCACAAGAAGCAGGCGCCGCCTATCTGCCGCTCGACACCAGCTATCCGGAAGAACGTCTTGCGTACATGGTGCAAGACGCCCGACCTCGCCTCATCGTCACCACGTCTGAGCTGCAGGAACGCTTCGAGCAATTGGGCGCATCGCTCGTCTATGATGAGCTGTTGGATTGTACGAACGAAAGCAGCTTGAAGAGCGTAATCCGGCCAAGCCCGGAAGATGCGGCATATGTGATCTACACCTCCGGCTCGACCGGTCGTCCTAAGGGCGTGACGGTCTCTCATAAAGCCATCGTCAATCGTTTGCGTTGGATGCAGCACGAGTACCGATTGAGCGCCGACGACGTCATTTTGCAGAAGACGCCAAGCAGTTTCGATGTTTCGGTATGGGAGTTCTTCTGGCCGCTGATGACGGGCGCGCGTCTCGTCGTCGCGCCGCCCGAAGCGCATCGCGATCCACGCGAGCTGCTTCGGCTCATTCAGGATCACCGGGTCAGCGTGATCCATTTCGTTCCGTCAATGCTCGCGACCTTCGTCGCGACGGCCAAATCCGAGTCGGGCCATGCGACGGACTCCAGCAGTATGCGTCTCGTCTTTTGCAGCGGCGAAGCGCTGTCAAAAGAATTGGTCCGGTCATACGAGACACTGTTCAGCGCGCCGCTGCATAATCTCTACGGCCCGACAGAGGCGGCTGTCGACGTCACCTATCAACAGGCCTGCGGAGTAGGCGCAGAAGACGCTGCTGAGGCGGCCAGCGTTCCCATCGGGAGACCTGTCTGGAACACAGCCCTGCGGGTTCTCGACGGTTGGCTGCGGCCGACGCCGGTCGGAGTCGCTGGCGAACTTTATCTTTCTGGCGTCCAGCTTGCCGATGGTTACCTCGGTCGCCCGTCGCTCACGGCCAGTCGTTTCGTCGCCGATCCTTTTGCGGACGGCGAGAGAATGTATCGCACAGGCGATATCGTCCGCTGGCTCGCGAACGGAACCGTCGAATATCTTGGTCGAGGCGACGACCAGATCAAGATCCGCGGTCAACGGATCGAACTCGGCGAAATCGAAAGCGTGCTGCTGGAGCAGCCCGGCGTCGCGCAGGCCGCGGTCATAGCAAGAGCGACGGGCGAACGCGTCGGCGGTGGCGCCGATGAGCGTCAGTTGATCGGCTATGTCGTTCCATCAAAGGATGCGGAACTCGACGGCGCGGCGTTGCGCGGCGCGCTGTCGCGGCGTCTGCCAGGCCATATGACTCCCACGGCTGTCGTCTGCCTGAAGGAATTTCCGCTGAACGCCAGCGGCAAACTGGACAGGAAGGCGTTGCCGGCGCCGGGAAGCGCGCTTCATCGCCAAGGCCGCAAGCCGCTCCCGGGAATTGAGACGACTCTTGCAGAAATATTCGCGCGCGTTCTTGAGATCGATGAGGTCAACGCCGACGATGACTTCTTTGCACTCGGCGGACATTCCTTGCTCGCCATGCAACTCGCCGCGGAGTTGGAGACGGAATTCAAGTCGCCTGTCTCCGTCGGTGAAGTCATCGTCAATTCGAGCATTGAGCGGCTTGCGCGCGCGCTTTTCGAGGAACAAGCGGGCGAAGAGCGCAAGGCGGGCTTCGGCGAAGTTCTGCATCTGCGCTCGGGCGCCGATGCGCCGCTGATCTGCATTCATCCAGCTTCCGGTTTTTCGTGGCAGTTCAGCGTCCTCACCCGCTATCTCCACAGCGATTGCCCCGTGATCGGACTCCAGTCGCCGCGGCCGAACGGAGTCATCGCCGTCTGCGATACGATGGATGAGGTCTGCAAGAGACATCTCGAAACGATCCGCAAAGTTCAGCCTCGTGGGCCTTACCGCCTTCTCGGCTATTCGCTTGGGGGCGTGGTGGCGCAGGCGATCGCTGTGCGACTCGTCGAAGAAGGCGACGTGGTCGACTTTCTCGGACTGCTCGACACCTATCCGCCGGAAATCCAGGACTGGAGCAGACCGCCGACGGCAGACGAAGAGAGCGAGATCGAGAAGGAGCGCGCGCTGTTCATGAACGCCTCCAAAGACGCTCTCGATTCGGCCCTGGCGAAGGAAAAGGCCGAGATGTTCGGCAACATCATGAAGAACTATGAAGATTCAGTGCGTCTACTCTCCACGGCGAGGACCGCGCGCTATCCCGGAGCGGCAACGCTATTCGTAGCGAGGCGGACCTTGCCGGCCGGAATGGACGTCCAGGAGACCTGGCGTCCCTATGTGGGCCAGCTCAACGTCGTCGACCTGGACTGCGCCCACACGGACATTGTCTCTCCGCGCTCCTTGCAGGCTTTGGGGCCAATCCTCAATGGTTTGCTGCGTGACAGAGAGGCGAGGAGCTAGGCGATGGACACTCAGCGCTCCCCTGAAACGTCGCAAGAGACACGCAACGAAGGTCATGCCGTGTCGTCGGGTTCATCTCGTGATCCGGCGGGCGCCGTCGTCAGGAACAAATCTAGTCTCCTGTTGGACCTTAGCCTGCTGCACGACAACGCAGCGTTTCGCACGGTCGTCATCGCTCGAACCCTGTCGGTGCTTTCGCTGGGCATGCTGACAGTAGCGGTCCCAGTTCAAATCCAGGAATTGACCGGCTCGCCCATGCAAGTCGGAATCTCCATGGCGCTTGGTGGCGGCGGCGCCTTCGCCGGGCTGTTGGCGGGTGGGGTGCTTGCGGACCGGTGGAATAGGCGCAAGCTCATCCTCTTTGCGCGATCTGTGTGCGGTCTTGGCTTCGCGGCGCTCGCCGTCAATGGCTTCAGCTCGTCGCCGTCAGTGCTGGCGATCTATGCGTTGGCGTTGTGGGACGGATTTTTCAGCGCGCTGGGCGTTACAGCGCTGCTCGCCGCCACGCCTTTTCTCGTCGGCCGCGAAAATCTTGGCGCTGCCGGCCAGTTCAACATGCTGACGGTTCGCATGGGCGGAATTCTCTCTCCGGCAGTCGGAGGGATGGTGATCGCGTCTTTCGGCGTGGGGTGGAATTACCTTGCAGCCGCGATCGGCGCGCTGCTGACCGTCGCTCAGCTCATGCGGCTTCCGCCGATGCCTCCCGCAAGACGCGAACCGCAGCACCCCCTGCGCGCGCTAGGGGCGGGCATAGGCTATCTTTTCGTCAACAGGCTTGTCGGCGCCGTCGTCGCGGTGGGCGCACTTGTTAGTCTCGGCGGCGGCGTCCGCATTCTCTTGCCGGCGCTTGCCGAGGACGTATACCGCGTCGGTCCGTCGGCGGTGGGGATGATGTATGCCGCTGCGCCGCTGGGCGCGACGGTGGCCGCCTTAACGGGCGGTTGGCTCGGCGGCTTTGCTCGTTCCGGAGCGCTGCTGCTCGCAAGCGGCGCGGCAGCTTTCGTCGCGCTCGGGTCGCTCGGATTTATCAGCGACCCTGTCGTCGCCTTTGTGGCGCTCGCGGGCTTTGGCTATTTGAGCTCGATCGCCTCGCTTCTGCAGTTCACTCTCGTCCAACGCCACACGCCGGAACATTTGTTGGGCCGGGTCAATGGTCTATGGGCCGCCCAGGCGGTCACCGGCGACGCGTTTGGCGCGCTTGCGCTTGGCGGCCTGACTCGCGTTCTTACGCTGACGTCAGCGATTCTCATTTTCAGCCTTGTCGCGCTTCTTTCAAGCGGGGCGATGGCGATCGGATTTCGTTCGCTTCGTTTCGCCTCGTCAAAGAAAAGCGAGGATTTGCCTTTGACCGCCGCCGACAAAAGCGAACGGTCGCAGCCTCAACTCTTGAAGAGCGAGAAGGTTTGATGCGCGGGGCGCGCATGTAACGCCTTTGATGAAGAAATTCGATAGCAAAAGAGGTGCGATAATGAATGCGGTTAGTCTTCTTCCATCACATTCAAGCATTGAAGCGAACCCCACCTTCTTGTTCACCTCGCCGCATCGCAGCATCAAAGCATTCGGCGTCGCCGAGGAAATTAGACTTTCGGCGTGCGGCGCCGCGCATTCGGATAGTTTCCTGCAGAGGGCCGTTGAGGGCGCAATCAATCGGGCGCGGCAAGCCGGACAGGCGAATCCCATCGTTGCGGGCGCCATTCCTTTCGACATACGGCAGCCCTGCTCACTGTTCGTGCCGATGAGCTATACGGCTTTCGCAAGAGAGTCGCTGATGGTTGAAGAGCGACGCTCGGAGCGGGCGCCCACGGTGCTCGGTATGCGTAGCCTCCCCGACAAGGATGCATTCAAAGACGCCGTCACGCGCGCGATCACAAGCTTTCGCGCCGGGAAAATGTCGAAAGCGGTTCTATCCCGCATCCTCGAAATCGAACTCGCGCAACCGGTCGACGTCGCAGCGATCTTGAACGCCTTGGTGAAGCAAAATCCCAGCGGCTATCATTTCAAGGCGCCTTTGGGCGATGGGGCGATATTGCTTGGCGCAAGTCCTGAGCTCCTGATCCGAAAGGACGGCGCCGCCATTCGCTCTAACCCTCTGGCCGGTTCGGCCAAACGCAGAGCGGACCCGGAAGAGGATCAGCTGGCGAGCCGCAAGCTGTTGCAGTCGAACAAGGACAATTTCGAGCACAGGCTTGTTGTGGATGAAATACAGGAAGCGCTGGAGCCCGTATGCAAAGCTCTGACGACGCCCACTGAGCCAGCGCTCATGAACACGTCGACGATGTGGCATCTCTCGACATTGATCACCGGCGAGCTGGCGAACCACCACACCTCGGCGCTTCAACTTGCTTGCCGTCTGCATCCGACGCCAGCGGTCTGCGGCTATCCAACCGCTGAGTCGCGGTCGTTGATTGGCGCCCTCGAGCCATTCGACCGCGGCGTTTTCAGCGGCGCCGTCGGATGGTGCGATTCGGAGGGTAATGGCGAGTGGGCGGTGGCGATAAGGTGCGGAACGGTTCACGACAAAGCCATTCGACTCTTTGCCGGCGCCGGCATCGTCGAAGCTTCTGATCCGGAATCCGAATGGGCGGAAACTGAAGCCAAGTTAGGCACGATGCTGCGCGCCTTCGGAATAGAAATGGGGGAGCGCCCCGCATGCCGATAGAGTTCACGCCCTGGCCCAAAGCCTTTGCCCGCATATATCGCGACAAAGGCTATTGGCGCGGCGAGCCGCTGACCGAGATTTTGCGATATGCATGCCGGCATCGTCCCCACGGCGTCGCGCTGATTTGCGGCGATCGCTCGTTCACTTACGCGGAACTCGACGCCAAGTCGTCGCGACTGGCGTCGAGCCTAGCACGGCGCGGAATCGCGCAAGGCGACACGGCTCTGGTGCAACTCCCCAACGTCGCCGAGTTTTACATCGTCTTTTTTGCGCTGCTTAAAATGGGAGTGCCGCCGGTCAACGCGCTGTTCAGCCACGACAGGCTAGAGATGACCGCCTATGCGCAGCAACTTCAACCCAGGCTTCTGATCGCGTCCGTCGAACATCGTCTCTTTGCAGACGACGTCTATGTCACAGCCTTACGATGTTTCGCGCCGACATTGAGCGTCATCGCCATTCACGGACGAACTGACTATGCTGAAACTCTTGAGTCGCTGTGGGCATGTGACTCAGACGGCGCGGCGGACGAACCGCGCCCTTCTGCGTCCGATCAGGTGGCGTTTTTCCAATTGTCGGGCGGCAGCACCGGCGTTCCCAAGCTCATTCCGCGCACCCATGACGATTACTACTACAGCGTGCAGCGAAGCGCGGAAATCTGCCGCCTCACATCCGAGAGCCGCTATCTGTGCGCGCTTCCAGCACCCCATAATTTCCCATTGAGTTCGCCCGGCGCGCTCGGCGTCTTTCACGCTGGAGGAACGGTCGTGATGGCGCGAAATCCGAGTGCGGACCTCTGCTTCGATCTCATTCGCCGTCACGAGGTGAATTTCACGGCGATTGTGCCGACGGTTGCTTCGCTATGGCTCGACGCGACTGTTGACGCCCCTCTGAAAGCGCCGACCTTGAGCTTGATGCAAGTCGGCGGCGCGCGGCTCAGCGAGTCGGTCGCCCGCCGAATTGTCGCTGTCTTCGGCTGTCGGCTGCAGCAGGTTTTCGGCATGGCGGAGGGGCTCGTCAACTACACGCGTCTTGATGATGCGCCCGAGCGCATTTTCACGACTCAAGGCCGACCGATGAGTCCCGATGATGAGCTGAAAGTCGTCGATGCAGATGGCGAAGAGGTCGCCGCAGGCGAAGTCGGAGAGCTGCTGACTCGCGGTCCCTACACGATCCGCGGGTACTATCGCTGTCCCGAATACAACGCTCGCGCTTTCGACGAAGATGGTTTCTATCGCACAGGCGACCTCGTCGTGATGACGGCGGACGGCGATGTGAAAGTCGTGGGCCGCAAGAAGGATCAGATCAACCGGGGCGGCGAAAAGATTCCTGCGGAAGAGATCGAGAATGTGTTGCTTCAGCACGAAGCTGTGGTCCACGCGGCGCTCATTTCCATGCCCGACTCCCTGATGGGAGAGAGAAGCTGCGCTTACATTGTCGCGAACGACGCCGCGTTAAGGCCGATCGCCTTGCGAAAGCATCTGCGCAGCCAGGGAATTGCGGAATTCAAGCTACCCGATCGCTTTGAATTTATCGATCAAATGCCGCTTACCGCCTTCGGTAAGGTCGACAAGCAAACGCTGCGCGACGACATCCAGGCAAAGCTCAACGTCTAAAAGCAAACAGGAATTGACCATGGCCATACAGTCCCTTGCATCCTACGCAATGCCGGGCCCGGACTCCTTCCGAATAAACAAAGTCAATTGGAGTTTTGCGCCCGAGCGCGCAGCGCTGCTGATCCACGACATGCAAGACTATTTCGTCGGCTTCTATGGCGAGGAAAGTCCACTTGTCGATCAGCTCATCTCAAATATTCGAAGGCTGCGCGAGTTTTTCAGGGCACACGGCGCCCCGGTGATCTATACGGCGCAACCGATTGAACAGAGCGACCAAGATCGCGGCTTGCTCAATGATATGTGGGGATCTGGTCTGAACGCCCAACCGCACAGACGCAAAATCGTTGAGCCTCTATTGCCGGACGCCGGGGATACAGTGCTGACCAAATGGCGTTACAGCGCCTTCAAGCGCTCGCCATTGGCCGAGATGATGAAGGACATGGGGAGAGATCAACTGGCGATCTGCGGCGTCTACGGCCACATCGGTTGTCTGACGACAGCGCTCGACGCGTTCATGCATGACATCAAGCCTTTCATGATCACCGACGCTATCGGCGATTTCTCGCTCGAAGATCATCTCATGACTCTGAACTATGTCGCCGGACGCTGCGGCATGGTGGTCGGCGTCGATGACGTGCTCGCCGCGCGAAACACACATTCTGCGCCGCTGACCAGAGAAGACCTCAAGAAGCAGCTCTTGTCGGCGCTCGATGTCGAGGAGTCAGAATTCGACCTCGACGAAAACCTTATCGATTACGGCCTCGACTCGGTGCGAGTCATGATGCTGGTCACCGAATGGCGCAAGCTCGGCGTCGATGTGGGTTTTGATGAGTTGGCGAAAAAGCCGACCTTGAATGGCTGGTGGGATATCATCGATCGCGGGCGCGCCGCGGTCGTCTCCGCGTGACGTCTCGGCGGTTGCGAATGGATTTTTCAGGAAAGCGGATCTGGGTCACGGGCGCCGGCCAGGGAATCGGCTATGAGACGGCCGCCCAATTCGCGGCGCTCGGCGGCGACGTTGTCGGACTGGACAAGACGTTTGAGGCCTCGAGCTATCCTTTCGCGACCGTGCGCCTCGACGTCAGCGCGCGCGATCAGGTACAAGAGACCTGCCGAGCCTTGCTGAAAGAGCGTCCGAGATTGGATGTGCTGGTCAGCGCCGCAGGCGTGCTGCGTCTCGGTCAGACGGAAGAGCTCAGCCTGGATGATTGGGCCGCGTGTATGAACGTCAATGCGTCCGGCCCCTTCCACCTGTTTCAGCAGACCATCCCGCAGTTCAAACGGCAGCGCTCGGGGGCGATCGTCAGCGTCGGCTCCAACGCCGCGCATACGCCGCGCATGATGATGAGCGCCTATTGCGCCTCGAAGGCGGCGCTGACCAGTCTGACGCACTGCGTGGGCTTGGAGCTCGCGCCTTACGGCGTGAGGTGCAATCTCGTTTCCCCAGGCTCCACGGACACCGCCATGCAGCGGTCCATGTGGCGTTCGGCAGACGCAGAGAAGCAAGTGATCGCCGGAGACCTCGAATCGTTCAAACTGGGAATTCCGCTGGGAAAGATCGCCGCTCCGGAGGAGATCGCAAGCGCCGTCGTGTTTCTTGCGTCGGATCTGGCCAGCCACATCACGCTTCAGGATCTTGTCGTCGACGGCGGCGCGTCGCTTGCAGCTTAACGGCTGATCGGCGCGCGCCGCCGAGCCGCCGACATGCTTGCCGGACGCCGCCCGCCGTCATGCCCGCCCCGCGGCCGAGGCAGGGCTGCCGCAGAACCGACATCTGCGCTCGGGCGTTGGTCTTTGGCGAGACCGCTTCGACAAGTTATAAATCACCAAGCGCGATTGCGACACTCAAGCTTTAGAGAGCCCGCCTCCGGCCGAATGATGATAAAAAACAAACGATTACTGTCCACGACCTTAGCCTGCTTGGCCATCGTTGTGTCTACGCCCGCATGCCCGGAAACCAGCTTCCCTCCGGCGAAAAAGATGCAGGTCGTGGTGTTGGAAAGTCCTCCGTTCGTAATGAAGACGGACCAGGGGTTTACTGGATTTGCGATCGACCTGTGGGAGGAGAGCGCCAAACGCATGGGCTTGGATTACGAATATCGGGAAGCATCAACCCTCCAAGAACTCCTCGATTCAGTAACCACGGGAAAATCCGACGTTGCGGTCACCGAGTTGACGATAAACGCCGAGCGGATGGAGCGAATGGATTTTTCCCAGCCCTGGTTCGATGCGGGCTTGCAGATGATGATTCATCAAGCGCCCCCGGCTGGTTTCTGGAGTTTCTTCGAGCAGCTTGAGGAGAATGGCCATCTTAGAGTGTATCTCTGGATGGGGCTCGGCGTGATCGTCGCTTCTTTTCTCCTTACGGCGCTGGACAGGCGCCTGGACCCCGAATTTCCAGCGGAGTGGAAACAGGGCTTTTCCGAGAGTTTTTATCACGTCCTCTCGGTTCTGACCTCGGGGAAAACAAATCACAAGCTGGTGTTCGGAAGTTACGGGACGATGATCGCTGGCATCTGGCTCGTCATGGGCGCGGGCGTTGTGGCTTACATAACGTCGTCGATCACCAGCGTCATGACTGTAAACTCTCTGGAACGGCGCATATGGGTCGCAGACAAAGGCAGGATCGAGGATTTAACGGATCTTAAAGGAAAGATTGTTGGCACGCTCAGCGGGAGCGTAGCGAACATGTATGTCGCGAAGGCGGGACTGTCCGGCCGGGGATTCAGCACCCTCGGCACTCTCGTCAAGGCGCTAGCCGAAAATCGCGTGGATGCGATTGTAGCCGACCAGCCTTCCCTCGTTTATCACCTCCATCAGCACCCCGATTTACCCGTGATTGCCGTAGGCAGGGTCGTAAGACACGAAAAATATGGGTTCGCCCTGAAGGCCGGAAGCCCAATCCGTCTGAAGCTCTCGAAACAGGTGATGCTCGCCTGGGAAACCGGCCTGATCGACCGTTTGCGAAAAAAGTATCTCGGCGGCTGAGAGCGCGCGAAACGCGTGGCGCAATTGCAAATTAAGAGATAGCGTGTCGCCGATAACAATAGGAGAACTTATGGCACAGTTTCGGATTTTGGTGACTGCGGCTACACTTGGTCTTGGTTTTGCTTTGGCGCCTACAGCATTGAACGCCATGCCGGCAGCCTTGGTAAATGCTGTGGTTCAGGCTCCGATCGACAAGGTTTATGGGGGATGTGGCGTTTACGGACACCGTGGCCCCTATGGCGGTTGCCGGGCCGGCGGGCAGGCTACTGGGCGCTATCGCCGTTAAGAGATTTCTCTACTTTAGCCAATACACAGCACCCCGAGGACATAGCTCCTCGGGTGACCCGCTTGAGACCTGGCGGTGATATTCAGGCGGGCGCTCAAGAGTAAATGCAAAGGAGGGCACAGGCTGCTGCGCCCTTAGCTCTCTGGGTTTTATGAGTGGGCGTTGGGGCGCGACGATCAGATCAACCCTGGTCGCCCAGAGTTTGGCGCCGCGGTATTTGCGGCGCAAATAGCAGGGCGCCTATCGACGCGGAACCAATGTCCGCGTATCGATGGCGGGTACGACCGCTTCGAGGATTGTCCGTGACATCAAATACAGATCAGCCGAATACGACCGAGCTCGCCGCCGAAATCGTGGCGGCCTTCGTCTCGCGCAATTCGCTTCCCGTTTCGGAGCTTCCCGCTCTGATCTTGTCCGTGGATGCGACGTTGCGCCGCCTCGCGACGGGCGCGCCGGCGACGCCGGCGACGGCAGCCGAGCAACCCACGCCCGCGGTCTCCATCCGCAAGTCGGTTACGGCGGACCATCTGATCTGTCTGGACGACGGGAAGCGGTTCAAATCGCTCAAGCGACATCTCGCGACGCTGGGCATGACGCCTGAGGCGTATCGCGCAAAGTGGGGCTTGCCCGCCGACTATCCCATGGTCGCGGCGAACTATGCGGCGCGGCGCTCGGACCTGGCGAAGAGCATGGGGCTCGGTCAATCGCGGGACAAGGCTGCCCCGGCGAAGCGCGGGCGCAAGCCGAAGGCGAGCGCTTAAATTGGGGAGCGGGCGGTGATCTGCGCGTGGTTTTTGGCGCTTGCCATTCCCCGTCCGAAACGCTCCTGATCGACCTTATCTTCCGTCGACTGCTATGAAGCCGCTTCTACCGAGTAGCGGCATTCAGCGCATGGATCGTTGCACCACGCGTCGCGAATCAGCCTTTTGGCTGCTTGGATCGCGAGGGCAGGGTCGCTGCGACATAAATCGAGTTTGAGATGGGCGCGTAGGAAATCGGCCCATCGAAATTCGGCGAAAGGCGCATGATCCTTCGGGCATCCGCAGTCCCGGCGCAGGCGGGCTGTGAGGCTCCGGAAGGGATCGTCCGCCAGATCTTGGAGCGCGCGCGGCAACTCCGAAAGGGTCTGCGGCGCGCCGCTCGAGCAAATTAAGCCGCGTTTCCGCAGCGCCAAAAAGAATTGATTTGCGTCGAGGCTGGACAGATCTTCGATCTGACGCACTGAAACCAAATCGACTCGTTCCTGAAGAAGCGCGAGAGCCATGTGGTGACCGTCAATCAGGAAATATTGCGCGCCGGGCCCGTATGCCGCCGGAAAAGGGTGAGACGCGAGAAAGCCGAGTTTTCCCCCAGCCGACAAGGCTCGCCACTTGGCGCGCTTGGCGCCGACCTCCTCATATCCGACCGCTATCTGGGTCGGTCGCAGCTGTGCGAGCTTGACTGAAACAGTTTTCACGACCGCATCCATTCTCGGCAACCATTCTGGCGCACACCGTGGCCCGGCGGCCCCGCGCTGACTCCTGTCGCCGCGGTTCTTCCGACAGTGCGTCCGCTTCGAACTTGGGCCTCGCCCTTCGCGATCAGCGCCATGGAGTCCAGCCCCCGCCGAGCGCGGAGCTAATAATCGAAGAGCCGCCCTATCGTGACAAGGGAAAAATGCCTGTTCTCGTTCGCGAAGATTGCGGGAGACGACACGCTTGGGGGATCGCGCCGAGCGAGCGCTTTGACAGTCCTCTCACGATCACCATTTTACGCTCATGGATCTCCCGATCGGCGAATTGTTCATCTTGGGTTTTCGCGACCCGCTCATCCCTGGCTGGC
>JALHNR010000086.1 GCA_022843525.1 Methylocystis sp.
GATAATGTCCTCGATCGCGTCGCGCGGCTCTGACAGCGCCGCCGCGATTGTCTCGATGCCGACCGGGCCGCCGCCGAAATTGACGGCCACCAGATTCAGATAGCGACGATCCATCACGTCAAGGCCGATTGAATCGACCTCCAGGAGCGATAGAGCGTGATCGGCGAGTTTGCGGGTGATTGATCCCACGCCGTCCACCACGGCGAAGTCGCGCACGCGTCGCAGAAGGCGGCCGGCGATGCGCGGCGTGCCGCGCGAGCGGCGGGCGATTTCCTTCGCGCCCGAGGCGTCGACGCCGATCCCCAGCACGCGCGCGCCGCGCTTGACGATCAGCTCCAATTCTTCCGCCGTGTAGAAATTCAGCCGAACAGGAATGCCGAAGCGATCGCGCAGCGGCGTCGTCAGCAAACCTGCGCGCGTCGTCGCGCCGACGAGGGTGAACTTCGCAAGATCGATCTTCACCGAACGCGCCGCCGGACCTTCGCCGATGATGAGGTCGAGCTGGAAGTCTTCCATCGCGGGATAGAGGATTTCCTCCACCGCCGGATTGAGCCGGTGAATTTCGTCGATGAACAGCACATCGCGCGGCTCGAGGTTGGTGAGCAGCGCCGCAAGGTCGCCGGCCTTGGCGATGACGGGGCCGGAGGTGGAGCGAAAATTGACGCCAAGCTCGCGCGCGACGATCTGCGCCAGCGTGGTCTTGCCCAGTCCGGGCGGGCCGACGAGCAGCACATGATCGAGCGCGTCGCCGCGCGTCTTGGCGGCCTCGATGAAGACCTTGAGATTGGCGCGCGCGGCCTCCTGACCCGTAAAGTCCGAAAGCGACAGCGGACGCAGCGACGCGTCGGCGTCGTCGTCGCGCTGCTCGGGGCTGACAAGGCGCGCGGGGGTGTTCAAACGGGCGGCTCCCATGCGCTGGCGCAGGCGCTATGCTATGATGCGGCAAACGGAGCCGCGCCGTGAATCGCCCGTCCTCGCAATATGAGTATATGTCCCTCGACGATTTCGAGGAACTTCTCCCCGACAAGCCCGCCGACGAGAAGTGGGAGCTGATCGGCGGCCGCGTCGTGCGCATGATGGTCGGCGCGCGCTGGGAGCACAACTACATCATCCAGAATTTGGCGAATGGCATCCGCGAGCGCTTGCGTGCGTCGGGTTCGCCCTGCCGGACCTTGGTTGAGTCGTTTCGGCTGCGTAGCCGCCCGACAGAGTCTTCAACGCTGCCGGACGTGATCGTCCATTGCGGCCCGCTTGAGCCGGGCGCAGCCTATCTGTCCGATCCGACGGTGCTCATCGAAGTGATGTCGGAAGGGAGCAAGGCGCGAGATCGATTCGAGAAATGGGCGGTCTATCAACTGCTGCCGAGCCTGAAGCATTATGTGCTGGTTGAGCGCGATCGCGCCCATATCGAGACTTTCGACCGTGTCGCGGATGAGTGGGGGGGCGTCCGGATCTTTGATGGGCTCGCCGCGACTTTGGAATTGCCAGCGATCGGGGTCGGCGTTCCGCTCGCCGAAATCTACCGCGACGTGATCGGCGCCTGATGTTCGCGCTCAGCGCGCGAGTTCCCGCAGGCCTTGGCGAATCAGCGCGCTCGCCTCGGCGGCTTCGCCAAGCTGTTTGAGGCTCTCGGCCACCGCGGCCGCCGCCTGCGGGCGCCCATAGCCGAGATTGACCAGAGCGGAAATCGCGTCGCGCGCCGCCGACGGCGCGCCCTCCGGCTCATCGCCGGAGAGTCGCGCGAGCGCCGGATCAATCGCGCCGAAAGCGGGCGCCTTGTCCTTCAGCTCCGCGACGATGCGCGCGGCGAGCTTGGGCCCGACGCCGGGCGCGCGGGAGACGCTCGCCTTGTCCTGCATGGCGATCGCCGAGGCGAGATCGTTCGCGGGCAGAATCGACAGGATCGCCAGAGCCACTTTGGCGCCGACGCCCTGCACGGTTTGCAGCAGCCGGAACCAGTCACGCTCAGACTCGGTCGCAAAGCCGAAGAGCCGGATTGAATCTTCGCGCACCTGCGTTTCGATGGCCAGCGCGGCGGCCTCGCCGACGCGCGGCAGCTTTTGCAGCGTGCGTGTCGAACAATGCACCACATAGCCGACGCCATTGACGTCGAGGATGACGAAATCCTCGCCATAGCTGTCGATGAGCCCTTTGAGCTTGCCGATCATGCCGAAATCCGCAGTCTCGCGCCGCGATGCTGGGCGTGGCAGATCGCGACCGCCAGAGCGTCGGCGGCGTCGGCGCTCGTCGCGCCGCTCGTCGGCAGCAACACCCGCACCATCATCTGCACTTGCGTCTTGTCGGCATGGCCGGCGCCGACGACGGTCTTCTTGACGAGATTGGCGGCGTATTCGGCGATGACGAGGCCGGCGAGCGCGGGGGCGGTCAGCGCCACGCCGCGCGCCTGTCCGAGCTTCAAGGCCGATTGCGGATCGCGGTTGACGAAGGTCTCCTCGATCGCCGCTTCGTGCGGCGCATGATCGGCGATGACGCCCATCAGCCCTAAATGCAGCTGCGAAAGCCGCTCGCCCATGTTGAGGCTCGCGTCGGAGCGCACGCGACCGCAGGCGATGAAGGAGAGCCGAGAGCCCTGCGCCTCGATGACGCCCCAGCCGGTGTTGCGCAGGCCGGGATCAATGCCGAGGATGCGAATCGGGGCAGGGGTCATGCTGCGAGCGTAGGCGGAAACCGGCGTTGGGGCGAGACTCTTGCGGCGTCTCTTGCGGCGCCTCGGACGGTTCAGGGCGCTCGCGCGTTTTGCCATCCAGCAGACAGCTGACCGTCACATCGCCCATGACATTGATGGCTGTCCGGCAGCGGTCCAACAGCCAGTCGACGGTGAAAAGCATGGCGATGTAGTCGGTGGGCAGCGCCACCGCCTTGAAGACCATGGTCATCGTCACCAATCCCGCTTCCGGAATGCCGGCCGCGCCGACGGATGCGACGACGGATGTCACCACGACGATGAACTGCTGGCTGAGCGTCAAGTGCATGCCGAGCAATTGCGCGACGAACAAGGCCGACATGGCTTCATAGAGCGCCGTGCCGTCATTATTGAAATTCGCGCCCACGAGAGCGCCCATGCTGGCGGACTCCTCGCGCAGCCCGACATTTTCGCGCAGGCGCGCATAGGTCACCGGCATCGTGGCCGTGGAGCTGCCGGTCGAAAACGCCATCACCAGCGCATCGCGCACGCCCCGCAGCAGTTCGAGCGGACGCACCCAGGAACCTAGACGCACGCGAATGAGGTAGTAGCCGGCTTGCAACGTCAGCGCCGCGAGCACGGCGACGACGAAGCCCCCCAAAGCGAGAAAATCGGCAAAGCCCTTCACGCCGACGATGCTGGCGACGATGCCGAACACGGCCAGCGGCACCAGATCGATGATCCAGTGCAGAATCGTGATCAGGCTGGTCAGCGCCACGTGAACGAGGTCTTCGACGGTGCGCACCTCATGATGCCGCAGGCTTCTCAGCGCGACGCCCAGCGCCACCGCAATGAAGATCACGCCCATCACCGTGCCATTGTCCGAAAAGGGCCCGCCGATGCTCCTTGGCACGCTATCCAGGAATTGCGCGAGAGGATCGGCGCCGGCGGCAGCCCTGGCGGGTGCCTGCATCGGCGCCGCCTTCGACCATGATCCGGGCTGAAGGACATTGGCGACAAGGAGGCCAATGCCGATCGCCACCAGCGTGTTGGTCAACAGCAGCGTCACCAGCCGCAGCGCCTTCCGACCGCCAAGATGCGCGCGCATTAGCGCCTGCATGATCGCCAGCAAAATCAGCGGAGGGGCAAGCGCCCCCAAGAGCCGCAGGACGAGCTTGGCCGGCGTCTCGAGCACGGCCGCCTGATCGGCAAGCGTGACGCCAACGACAAGCCCCAGCGCCACGGCGACCAAGATGCGCAGATAGAGGGGCGTCGCGCGCCACCAGCCGAGGGCGCCCAGGCGGTCGGTCGTTCGTTCTTGTGAGATCAAGTGCGCGCGGCCCTTGTCGTGGCTATGAGTGTGTCGAGGCGACAGGATGAGAGCTTTTCCGCCCTCTTCGGCTTGCGATCAAGCCTCCGCCTTCGCCACCGCGTCCGCGACAGCGTCAAACGCCAGCAAGGTCGAGCCATGGCGGGCCTTGTAGTCGCGCACCGGCTCCAGCACCGCGAGGTCCGCCCATTTGCCGGTCGGCGGCGGGCCGTTCTCCTTGAGCATTCGGCGCAGCGCTTCGCGCGCCTCGCGCAGCTCCTGCGGCGTGGAGCCAACCACATTGCGCGCCATAATGGAGGCCGACGCCTGGCCGAGCGCGCAGGCCTTCAGCTCATGCGCATAGTCGGCCACTTTCCCGTCTTCCAGCCTCAGGTCGACGGTGATCGTCGAGCCGCAGAGTTTGGAATAGGCCGAGGCGGTCGCGTCAGGGCGCGGCAGCCGGCCGATGCGCGGAATGTTTCCGGCAAGTTCCAGAATACGTTGATTGTAAATGTTGTTGAGCATCGCCGCCGGTGCATTCAAGCCAAGGCCTTACCATCGCCCTGGTAAAACTCTATATAGTATTTTGCGCCCCTTCGCGAAAGCGGGGGTCGCGCCGGGGCCGTCAGCGGCCCTCGTTAGTCTCGAATTCTCGCATGATCTCGAACCATCTGGAGAGGGCGACGATTTGAGGGACCGCCTCGCAGTGCGAGGCATTCTCTGCCGCTGCGCCTTTCACAGGCGCGCGCTGAAGCATATGGAGGCGCCACATGGATGACGTGGTTAAGACCTGTCCCTTTTCTTCGCTCGAGACGGTTAAAACCGTCGAACGCCCCTCCCGCGATGAAGCCGAAGCCGCCGTGCGCACTCTGTTGCGCTGGGCGGGAGACAATCCGGACCGCGAGGGGCTGCGCGACACCCCGCGTCGCGTCGTCAAAGCCTATGAAGAGTTCTTCAGCGGCTATCGGGAGAGCGCCGACGAGGTCCTGTCGAAAGTCTTCGAGGAGGTCGAAGGCTACAACGATCTCGTGCTCGTTCGCGATATTCCCTTTACCTCGCATTGCGAGCACCACGTCGTGCCCTTCGTCGGCAAGGCGCATATCGCCTATTATCCCAATGGCGGGGTGGTCGGCCTATCGAAGCTCGCGCGTCTCGTCGAGATTTTTGCCCGCCGGCTCCAGACTCAGGAGGCGATGACGGCGCAGATCGCGGCGGCGATCGACGAAGCGCTCGCGCCGCGCGGGGTCGCCGTGATGGTCGAGGCGGAACATATGTGCATGTCGATGCGTGGCGTGATGAAGCAGGGATCGTCCACGGTCACCATGCAGTTTTCCGGCGTATTCCGCGAGGATCCGGCGGAGCAGGCGCATTTCTATACGCTCCTGCGCGGGGCGCGGTGATGTCGCAGGCTTCCAAAGAGGTGGAGGAGGGGAGCGTTTTCGCGCCGAAATTCGACGCGAACGGCCTCATCGTCTGCGTCACTACTGAGGCGGCGACGCGCGAAGTGCTGATGGTCGCCTATATGAACGAAGTCGCGCTCGAGAAGACGATCGAGACGGGTCACGCGCATTATTGGTCGCGGTCTCGCAGTGCGCTATGGCGCAAAGGCGAGACCTCGGGGCAGACGCAAAAGGTGCTCTCGCTCCGGGTCGACTGCGATCAAGACGCCGTGCTGCTCGAGGTCGAGGTGGGCGGCGACGGCAAGGCGTGCCATACGGGGAGAAAATCCTGCTTTTATCGAGCGCTTGGCGACGATGGCGCGCTGGTTTTCTCCGCCGGTGGCGCATAGGCGCCCATTATTCGGCGGAAAGTTAACCTGAAGCCCACCTTCCGAAGCGCAGGCTGGTCTCCAAATATATCTTGTGCCGCTTACCATGACGGAGACAGCGGCTCAGGAGGGCCGGCATGTTATCGCTACGCTCACGCAACCCTCAACTTCTCGAAGCCGAGGCGGCAGGCGCGATGACGGACGAACCACAAGCTCCTCCGACGACCCTCGTACGCAAGGCCGATACGGAGGCCAAACGGCAAAGGCGCGGTCAGCCGACGATTGGGCTGGCGCTCGGCGCCGGCGCTGCGCGCGGCTGGTCACACATCGGCGTGCTGCGCGAGCTCGCCGCCCATGACATCAAGCCGGACGTCATCGCAGGCACATCGATCGGCGCGGTGGTCGCCGGATGCTACGCCGCCGGCAAGCTTGATCAGATCGAAGCCTTTGCCCGCACGCTGACCAAGCGGCGCGTCTTCACCTTGATGGATCTCTCCTTCTCCGGCGCGAGCCTCATCACTGGCGAACGGCTGCGGTCCGCTCTGGAGAAGGAGCTCGAAGACGTGGAGATCGAGGAGCTGCCCATACCGTTCGCGGCGGTGGCGACTCAGGTTGGGACGGGCCACGAGGTGTGGCTGCAGCATGGCTCCCTATCGCTCGCCATTCGCGCATCATACGCGTTGCCGGGCGTTTTCGAGCCGGTTCGTATCGGCGATCGCTGGCTCTTCGATGGCGCGCTGGTCAATCCCGTGCCGGTGACCGTGTGCCGGGCGCTCGGCGCGGAATATGTGATCGCCGTGAACGTCACCGCCGACACGATGTATCGCGCGCGCGTTATCCGTGACGATCCTACCGCGCTGCATCAGGCCGCGGAGGCCGGGCCGTTCGGGGAGAAGGCCGACGCATCTTTCGTCGATCGGTTCCTGCCCCGCTATTTCGATCGTCAGCCGGGCGATGCGCCGAACGTCGCCACGGCGATGATCGACGCCTTCAACATCATTCAGGATCGCATCCTGCGTTCGCGGTTGGCCGGCGACCCGCCCGACGCCACGATCACCGCGCGACTGGAGGAAGTCGGCATGTTCGACTTCCACAAGGCTGATCAGCTGATCCATGTGGGGCGCGAGGCGACGAAGCGCGCGCTGCCGAACATCTTCGCCCACATCCCGCTGTCGGCCCCGCCTGGTCCTTAGGCTTGGCCCTAGGCTTGGGCGATGTATTCGCGCATCGATCGGTGCTCTTCCTCGATGACGCGAATGCGGTATTTGACCACGTCGCCGATTGAGACGAGGCCCACGAGGCGCGTTTCACGGATCACGGGAATATGCCGGCGCCGTTCGATGGTCATCACGCGCATCGTGTTCTCGACGGCGTCGTCTTCTCTCGCCGGCTGGGGGCTGGGCTGCATATACGCAGATATGCGTTGCGTCAGCGCCTCTGGCCCGTCGAGCGCCACCGCCGACACAATGTCGCGCTCGGCGATCAGTCCGGCCAGTCGGCCGCTGTCGTCCAGAATGACGAGCGCGCCGATTCGATAGCGCATCATCAGCTGAGCCGCCTGCTGCAGCGTCGTATCGGCGCTCGCAGTCACCACCTCTCGTCCTTTCTCTGCGAGTATGTTCGAGATCGTCATCTGGCCCTCCTTTTCGCTCTCGACCGGCCTCCCGTGCCAGCCGAAGGGCGTTACTGCGAACTAAAGGGCATGCCGACCCGCGCGATCGAAGAAGCTGAAAAAGAGCAGGCCGAACACAAACCCTCCGACGTGCGCTTCCCATGCGATCGCGCTCGACACGCCGACCGCCTGCGGAAAGGCGCCAAGAAGCACGTTCACCGCTAACCATGCGACAAGGAAAAACATCGCCTGTCGATTCAAATGCAGTTGCGACAGCGAAGTGGAATGCGATTCCTCGTCATATGGCGCTCGGGGGCTGCGCCGCTTGTCCGCCAGCCGCGCTCCTGGCGTAAATGCGAAACGCACAATTGCCCCCATTGTTCCTGAGATTGCGCCTGATGCGCCCACGACAGGGGCGATTTCGTAAGGGTGCAGCGCAAGAAACAACAACGCGCCTGCGAAGGCGCTCGCGGCGAGAAAGAGGAGGTAGCGCGCCGAACCGAATCGACGTTCGACCGGCGTGCCGAATGCTGCAAGCGCTAACGCATTCACGATGAGATGCGTCCAGTCGCCGTGCAAAAAAAAGTAGGTCAGCATGGTGGCGTATTCGGCGCCGCCTTCAAGCGTCACGCGCGCCGGGATGAAAGCGAACGTCGTGAGCAGCCAGTTTGAGAATTGCAAAGGACCGTAAGCGACGATGAGCTGCGTCGCCGCCAGCACGATGATGAGCGTCTTCGTCACTGTCGGGAGATTGAAGATCTGTTCTCGGGGCACGTTCGCTCCTGTCCGTTTTGCTGGGCAGGGGCCCGCGCAGCCTGAATGCTAATCTAGCGCGACCGGCGTCGGCGAACGTCTCGATTTGGGGCGCCGGTCGGCGACGCACACCCCCCGCTGCGCCAGCGCCAGCAGGTCGCTCGAAATCGCTTCCGACCGGTCAGTTTGTTGGTTTCGCTCATAGGTGTGGGGGCCTGCCGTTGTCGTCCCCGCCTTCTTGACGATTGCCGCTCCGATGGCACGATGGCTGCGTCGGTCAGGAAATATTGGAACACTAGGCGGGAGTGTGTCCCAATCCTGGGCGGGGGCTCACGAGTCGGGCGGGTTTGAATGAGATTGTCGATCAGCAGGGAGCTTCACGACTATTGGGGGCGATTGAAGGGAGAACGGGCGGCGCCGGATCGAGCGGAAATCGATCCCGTCGCGATTCGCCATATTTTGCCCGACATATTCATCATCGAAGTGGACCCGGAGCGTCGACTTCCGCTCCGCCTCTGTGGCGCTCGGGTTAACACCCTCTGGCAGAGCGAGCAGAAGGGACGCCGCTTCCTTGATTGGTGGCGCGCGCAGCGGCAGGAGGCGATGGCTGAGGCGATTCGTCGGGTTATCGACACGGAAACGCCGCTCGTCGCGCACGCCCGGACAGCGTCGAACGGGGGCGTGGCCGAATTCGAACTTCTGCTTCTGCCTCTGCGTCACTTCGGCAAGAGCTGTTCGCGCGTGCTGGGATCGCTTGCGCCGGCGCAGCGGCTTGATTGGGCCGGAATTTGGCCCGTGGGACCGCTCGATCTGATCGCCGCGCGGATGCTGGAGGACAAGGCGGCGGAGGGCTCAAAAGAGGATTGGCGCCGCGCAGAGATCGCGGGCCTGGCCGAGGGCTAGCGGGCCTTTTCGAAGCCAGCTTGCTGTGAGCCATCGCCCAATCACGTTCATAGCAGGGCGAGGCTTACGCTTTTAGCGCGCGCCGATCACCCTTCTTAACTGCTCCATGCTCCAGCCGCGAGTTGGAATACTCCTGGCCGGGTAGGTCGTTCGGTATATCGCGGCTTACGACCACCCCTTCGCCGTGGGCGTCGACCGGTCGACACGTCGCCGAACCTCTGTCGTGAGCGAGAGATGTGGCGCCGGCGCCACACCCGTCGAGATTCAAACCGAGCGCCCGCGAAACCAGAGGCTTTTGCATTGACTGTGCGCCGCCTCGACTGATTGAGTGCAGTGCATGGCGAGCGATCGCTGAAGGTTTCAACTAGGCAATCGGGCGAAGATTTTCCGCCTCAAGCAACGAGGACACAGATGAAAAGAGCTCTTTCCGTCGCCGCTCTTATGGTTGCGCTGACGGGCTCGGCTTTGGCGGCCGATCTTCCCAGCTACAAGGCTCCTCCGCCGCCCCCGCTGCCGCCGCCCCCGCTGTGGAGCGGCTTTTACGTCGGTCTGAACGCCGGCGGGACCTGGGGCAACAGCAATAACATTTGGACCTCGTCAGCCCCGATTTCCTCCTTCCCCGGAAGCGCTCCGGCTTCTTTGTATGCTTCGTATGCCGCGCTCGGGGCTTCGGGCGTTTCGCAGGGCAACACCAGCGGATTCATCGGCGGCGGCCAGATTGGCTATAACTGGCAGTTTTGGGGCGGCCGCCTTGTCGCGGGCGTAGAGGCTGACATCCAAGGCGTCGCCAGCAGCAACAGCAACAAGACGTCGGTTACCGCGGCGGGCGCATTTCCGTTTATCGCCGCCAGCGAAATCATTACAACCGCGATCACGACCTCGAAGCGGCTTGACTATATTGGGACGGTTCGCGGCCGACTCGGTTGGCTGTTCACCCCGACTCTGCTTGTCTACGGCACCGGCGGTCTTGCCTATGGCGGCGTCTCCGTGTCGACGGGCGTTGCGCAGTTCAACAATGACTGCGCTCAGTTCCCGGCGGGATGTATCAGTAACGCCGCTTTCTCGTCCGGAGCCTTTTCCGACACGCGTGTCGGCTGGACGGCGGGCGCCGGACTTGAGTGGATGTTCATGCCGAACTGGTCCGCCAAGGTCGAATATCTGTATTACGATCTCGGCAATGTCAGCTACTCTGCGGGTCTTTCGACGACATTCAGCAACACGCTCACGACTTTCCCTGCGGGGAGCCTTGTCGCCGGAGTGGTTTCGCAGTCCCAGACTCGCTTCAACGGCAACATTGTGCGCGCTGGCGTCAACTATCACTTCAACTGGGGCGCTGCCCCGATTGTTGCGAAATACTGATCCAGCCTGACGATCGATATAAAAGAGCCCGGCCGATTGGCCGGGCTCTTTCTTTTGGAAAGGGCTGACGCCCCGTTTCGTCTTAAAGGGGGGCTTGAACCCCTTTTTGCTATCTTCGCGGCCTGCGCATTGCCTCACTTCGGGCGACGCTGTATCAAATTGATAATTATTTCCGGCCACAGGCGTCGCGTGTATTGCGAAGATGTTTTCGATCTCATCGATCGGCTCACGCGCGCCGACAAAATCCCTATTCCCAACAGCTTCCTCAGCGAGTTCCTGCAGGCGACAGGCCTTGCGAATGTCGCTTACCTCGCCTTCAACATCCCGACAGGTTTGTCCGACCGACCGCTGCTCTCCGCCGCTCACGCTGCGTGGTGGCGAAAATCCTATGTCCAGGTGCGCCGTGTCGACCTCGAGCCCGTCGTACGCGCGGGCTTCGGGGGGATCATGCCGATCGATTGGCGCCTGCTGGATCGCGACGATCCGGTCGTTAGAAAGCTCCTGGGCGAGGCGCTGGAGCTCGACCTCGGCGCCAACGGCGTCTCCATTCCCCTGCGCGGCCGAAGCGGCGAATATGGGCTGTTTAGCATCTGCTGCCCTGAAGACGCTTCATCCCTGCTGTCGCCGCGCCATGATTTGATTCGCCGGCTCATGGTCGTGAGCGCGATCTTTCACGTCAGCGTGCGAGACGCCTTCAAAGGAGAATCCCACGTCGACGTTCGGCTGTCGGATCGCGAGTTGGCTTGCCTGCGCCTCAAGGCGCGAGGAATTGACGATCATGAGATCGGGGTTGCGCTCGGCGCTCGTGCAACTGTTGTGCGCTTCTTGCTCGAAACAGCGCGCGCTAGGCTTCACGCCGCCTCCGTCGAGGATGCGATCGAGGCAGCCTGCCAGACAGGGTTGATTCGCGTTGGCGTCGAACGGCTGCGTTCCGCGATCGAATCCGCTTCCCCGGACCTTTCTTCGATCGATCGGCGGGAGCGATGATCGCGCTGCTGCCTGGCGAATCGCGCGCGCTCTTTCCCCGACTTATGGATGAGATGTATGGCCTGCGCCTCGCCGCTGCTCACGCGCATGCCGGTCGGCCGTCCGGCGCCGTTCATCGGCTGGCGGTCCTCGACTATTTTGATTCGCTGGATCCGCTCTACGTTCTTGTCCTCGACGAAAGGGAGTGCGTCGCGGGAGCGCTGAGGTTGCTGCCGACCTCCGGCGTCACGATGTTGAACGATGCCTTCGCGGGAGCGGCGACGGATGGCATACGCGTCGAAAGCCCGCTGATTTGGGAAGCAAGTCGTTTGACGCTCCGCGCCGCCGGAGATTTTCCCGCGGCGGATGTCGCGATCGATCGCACCATCGGTCAGCTCGGCGTCGCGCTGAATGCGATCGCCCAGACCGCCGCGCTGACGCATGTGATCGGCGTTTTCGATGAATCGCTACATCGGCTGCTGTCGCAGCGCGGCTGCGCCGGCGAAACATTAGCCACGCAGATGCGCATCGACGGCGCCGACATGTTTGCTGTGCTCTATGAAGTCGGCGCGGCGATGGACGCGCCATTCAGAAGTCTTGCCGGCGACGCCACGGCGCCGCCAATCAATCTCGCCGATTTAGAAAGACTACGCCAGACGGGTTGCCGATCATGAGCACAGCGTCTCGCGGGCGGGCAATCCAAGGGAAATAGAAAAATGCGGGCGTCGGCGTCTCGCCGCAGGGCGGCGAGCGACGCTTTTTAAAGGTGTTGCCGCGAGAGGGTCAGGCGTTCACGAAGGCGGTGATCGCAAGCGTGATGGCGGCGGCTGCGGCAAAAATCGAGAGAATCGCTGAGATCGCATTCATGGCTTTGTCCTGTGGCTCGCTGCCCATTGAGGAAACGAAGAGCCGCATCTGAGGCAGGCGCGACAAATTAGCGCACCGACTTAGAAATATGCCAAGTAGGAAAAGGTTTTGCGATGCACCTGCCGCGCCGCTCAACAGAGATCGGAAGAGC
>JALHNR010000087.1 GCA_022843525.1 Methylocystis sp.
CTGCAGTCCGCCATTGACGATCTGCTCACCCACGGATTCGACCGCTCGGAAATTAGCCTGCTCGCCGAAGATGCGACGGCGCGCGAAAAGGTTGGCGCGAAACGCTCGGTCGAGATCGAGGACAGCGATGAAGCGCCGCGCATCTCCTACATCGAAAACGAGTCGCTTAATGAAGGCAAAGCTTCGCTCATCGGTCTGCTCTTCTATGTCGGCGCCATAGCCGGCGCGATCGCCGTCTGGACCATCTTCGGCAGTTTCGCCGAGGCAATTTTTGCTGGCATTGTCACCGGTATGGTCGCCAGCCTGATCGGCATTGGAGCCATCAAGCTCATTCAACGTCGTCAGCGCAATTGGGCGCAAGCGCAATTGGCGCGCGGCGGGCTGCTGCTGTGGGCGCGGACCTGGACCGAAGAACATGAACGCGTCGCCATGGACGCCATGCAGCGAAATGGAGGCCACGACGTCCATGTTCATACGGCGGAGCATAGGCCTGACGATCCAGACTGAACGCTGTCAGATCTGTTCTAACCTATGAAACTCGAACACTCGGGCAGGGTAAGGCGTATCCTCTATCGACACATGAACGCAGTAACGCCGACGAAGCTCGTCGAATGTCCCTTTGAAGTCCGCGTCGACGAGGTTCTGCACGACCGGTTCTATGACGTCCGCGACGCTGTTGCGGTCGCCAGAAAGGTCAAAGGAACGAAACGAGCAGCGGAAGTCGTGGTCATAGATTCGCGAACTAAGAAATTGGTGATCAAGGTTGATGGCTGACCAAATTTTCCCGCTGTGTGCGGCTCTGGGGCGCCACCATGAGTTACGGCACATCCGATTCTGAGCTTCTCTCTTATGGTGAGGACAGAAAGCTGCGATGGCGTTAGACGAATTTGTCGGTCAGTCCCCGGTGTCGTGTGGAGAGAAGGATATTGACCGCTACGGGCGGACCGTCGCTGCCTGTATGGTCCGGGGCGAGGATATAGGGCTTTGGTTGGTAAAAAGCGGCCAGGCCTTCGCGTACCGCCGCTATTCCTCGGACTATATCGGCGCCGAGCAGGAGGCCAAGAACAATCGTCGCGGCATGTGGGCAGGACATACTCAAGCACCTTGGGAATGGCGCAAAGAGCAATGCGACGCCATTCGATAGCCTGGGCTGCGGCTTCACCTCCTCCAGCGCCGCTGCAAGAGAACCTTCCCACCGTGGATTAACGGCGGCGCTTTTTGCCGATGTGGGGAAGCTCGCCGATGCGCGATGCGCAGAAGCTTCGCCAGCTGAAAGATCGGCGTTCACGTTCGTCAGATTTACTTTCTCGAGACGTTCGTCTTGTCGAGCGCTGCCCACAGGGCTACAGCGAGTTTGACTGCGTCATCATGCGCCCAGAAATGCACGTAAAACGTCCGCGGTTCTTCGTTCAGCATGTGATTGTGAATAATAGCAACTTCGATTCCATTGGCGCGCAGCGCGGTTGTCAGCTCGACGACTTCGCTACCCAGCGCCGCGATATCGCCCGCGATTGCAGCTTTGCCGTCGCCCGTTGGCTGAAAATTGATCACATTTGCTGATCCCATTGACGCAGGCACGACCATGTCACCCTCAGCCACTCTGTCCGCGCGAGGGATGCTGAACTGATAGACGCCGCCATTCACCTTGCCCTTTGTGCCGAGAGCTTCGTCGATCTTGGTGGCGTCGAGATCGAGTGGCGGCAGGTCGCGCGAGGGCGCGGCGCTTGGCGCTGGCGGCGTCTTGGTAAGGGCGAGCGCGGCGCGAATTGTTTCGGCCAATTTGCTCGCCTCGCCATGGCCCGCGACGTGCATGTAGAAAATCGGCTGCGACGCTCGCAGAAGATGATTGTGAAGCGCCGTGACCTGGATACCCCCCCACAGAAGTGTCGTCATGACGGGGTTCGCCTCCGATTCCGTCACGACGAGATCTCCCATGATCGCTGCTTGGCCGTGCGCAGGCCGGAACGCCACCCAGCCGCCGAGCGCAAGGGCGGACTTGATCGTCACGCCATCGACAACGACGTTCAGGTCTGAGCGCGGGAAGCCATAGCGATAAACGCCATCCGCCTGCGCAGGCGTTCTGGCGAAAATGGCGTCGACCTGCTTGGCGTCGAATTCGCCGGCCGCTGCCACAGAAGCGAGAAGAGAGCAGCCGAGCGCCGCTACTTTGAGAACTACCTTGATCTGCATGTCACATCCTCCCAGCGATGGATTTTGGTTGAGAAGGCGGCCGTCCAAACGCCGAAGGGCTACGCACCGAATAGATAGAGCAGCAAGCCCGCCGCCATGCAGGCGGCGAGCGTCTGTAACATCCCGACGTTGAAGCGGAACACTGCGATCATCGCGCCAGCTGTAAGAAGTAGCGCCCAAGGATTGACACTCGCAAGCACGGGAGCCGCAAATGAAAGCCCAAACCCGTGCACCGCTACGACTTCGCAAAACAGAACATGGATTGCGAACCAGATCGCAAGATTGAGGATAACGCCGACGACTGCCGCCGTGATCGCTACGAGCGCGCCGGCGAGCGCCTTGTCGCCGCGCATCTTCTCGACAAAGGGCGCTCCAAGGAAAATCCACAAGAAGCAGGGTGCAAAGGTCACCCATGTCGTAAGCAGCCCGCCGAGCGCGCCGGCGATTGACGGCGGCAATGCGCCTGGTTGGCGATAGGCCGCCAGAAATCCCACGAATTGCAGCACCATAATCAGGGGCCCAGGCGTGGTTTCCGCCATCCCAAGACCGTCGAGCATTTCGCGCGACTGCAGCCAATGGAGATTGTCGACCGCCTGCTGCGCCACATAAGCGAGCACCGCATAGGCGCCGCCGAAAGTCACCCTGGCCATCTTGCTAAAGAAGACCGCGATTTGGCTAAAGACGTTGGCCGGCCCGAGCAATGCGAGCAGGGCCGCGACGGGCGCAAGCCAGAGAATGAGCCAAATCGCTGCGACCTTTAGCGCGCTCACGGCCGAAGGCGTGGCAAGCGCGGAAAACCCGTCCCCAAGCAGACTGCCGCCGTCAGCCGATGCGTTTGCGCCGCCGTGTCCGCCGCCGGCGAATTGTGAGAGCTTCGCCCTACCGCCGAAATATCCAATCAGACCCGCGCTCAGGATGATCAGCGGGAACGAAACGTCGAAAAAGAAAATCCCCACGAAGGCGGCGACGGCGAGCCCTTGCATGATGCGGTTCCTGAGAGCCCGCTTACCGACGCGCAGCACCGCCTGTAGAACGATCGCCAACACGGCGGCCTTCAGTCCAAAGAACGCGGCCGCGACGAAACCGAGCTTGCCAAGGAGCGCATAGATGATGCTTAGCGCCATGATCGCGACAGCGCCCGGCAGGACAAACAACCCTCCCGCCATCACGCCGCCGCGCGTCCCATGCATCAGCCAACCCACGTAAGTGGCGAGTTGCTGCGCCTCAGGGCCAGGAAGGAGCATGCAGTAGTTGAGCGCATGCAGGAAGCGCGTTTCGGAGAGCCAACGCTTCTCTTCAACCAGAACCCTGTGCATCAGCGCGATCTGGCCGGCGGGACCGCCAAAGCTCAGCAGAGCGATACGCGCCCAGACGCCCAACGCCTCCCGCAACGAGACGCCGTGATCCGCCGCCTGAATTTTCGTCGGCGCGTTCATGTGGTTTTCCCGGATTTGGTCGCAGGCCAGTTGTGCGGCTCGTCTGTCGCATCGCGACACCATCGATAGAAGGCGTCATAAAGCGCCAGTCCGGCATCAAGCTGGTCGAGATTGTCGGGATACATGCGCGATAGTCCGAGCGAGGCGGCAAGAAGTCCCGCAGCCTCCGGCGCGAGATCAGGCCGCGCCGTATCCGCGCCGCGCACGATGACCGAGAGCCTTTGCAGCGGCTCCAGGGCGAGCCCCCACTCGTCCAGCATCGTATCGAAGGTGCAGCACTCGCCGCGATGACTCCAGAAGGCGCCATCGATATCGAAGGGAGCGGCGGAAAAACGTTCGGCGACGCCTTGAACCTCCGCCGCCGAGACGAACAGAAAGACGGCGGCCGGATCGACGAAACGACGGATCAGCCAGGGACAGGCGATCCGATCAACCTTTGGGCGCGCGCGCGTGACCCATACGGCGCGCCCCAGTGCGTCGCGCGGCGGCAAATTAGCCTCTGGCACGAGCGGCCCGTTCGATTGCGCCCAGGCGACGTGTCCTCCGATCAGCACCTCGGCTGAATCGGCGCCGGCATGCCGCAGCCAGGCGGCGATACCTTCGCCGAGATCGTCGCCTTTCTGATCAATGATGATGACAGCGCGGCCGGCAATTTCGCCGGCCCATTCGGTAACAGAAGCGTGAGGGCGTCGCGCTGCCCCGGGAACGAAGCGTGGATCGCTTTCCCATTCCCCGTCGGTCCGCACATCGATGAGCGCAGGACAATGTGGAACGCCGATGAGGCGCGCGAGCTTATCGGAAGAGATGGCGTTGATTGACGACATGGCGCGCCCCTGGTGAAAAACCGGACGCGATTCTTGGGCATGTCGCCTCATGGGGAGATCGCTTCCCCATGGGGTGAAGACAATATTCCAGCCGTCGTCCAGACCATCACCGCGAAGCAAATCACCGAGCAGGTCAACGCCTCCAACGCCGTGGAAACGCTTCGATATCTTCCCAGCATCGAAATCGTCGAAAAATTCCCCGGCGATCGTTTTCAGGACATCCAGGGCCGCACGACCGGGCCCTTCCAGCCCGCCGTATTCCTGGTCGCCAGGGGGCAGACCAGCCGCCTCGGCGGCACGTCTATTCGACCAAAGCCTGGGCAAGACGACTCGCGTTACGTCCTCACGCCATTCGGCCCGGATCGCGAGTCACATGGCTATCTGATTTTCAACTGCTCCCGCAAGGGCGGTCAGGAGGCCTCGATCATATCCGACCCGCCAGATCCCGACGAGGCGATCTACTCCCTCGTGACGAGCTGTTTTTGTGTCGGCTATGTGAGCTGCGACCATTGACCCTCCATCTCGTTAAGCCAAATGACACCTATCTGAAACTGGCGAGCGGTCTAGGGCCTGTCGGCGGCGACGTGGATCATGGCGGCGAAGCTCTGATCGGTTTTGTCGGCGCGGAGCGCGATGCGTTTGAACTCCTTGAGTTTGCCGAAGAAGTTTTCGATCAAATGCCGCCATTTGTACATCTCCTCGTCAATGGCAAGAGGTTTTGCCCGGCGCGGATGTTGGGAGATGACGACTTTGGCGCCGCGCACGTCGAGATCGGCGATGATGGCGTTGCTGTCGAACGCCTTGTCGGCGATCAGCGCGCCGAAAGCGGCGCCCTCAAGGAGCGGCGCAACGCCAACTGTATCGAAACGCTGTCCGGGCATGAGCGTGAAGCGCACGAGATTGCCGAGCGCATCAGTGAGCGCCAGGATTTTGGTGGTCATGCCGCCTTTTGACCGGCCGATGGCCTGGCTTGAAGTCCCCCTTTTGCGCCCTGTCCGTGACGGTGAACCTTGACGATGGTGGCGTCGACCATGGCGTATTCCATGTCGGGTTCGTCGCAGACGGCGTCAAACAGCCGTTTCCAGACATCCGCCTTCACCCAGTCGCGGAACCGTGTGAACACGCTGTTCCAATGCCCGAATGCGCGCGGCAGATCACGCCACGGACTGCCGGTGCGAGCAATCCACAACACCGCCTCCACGAACAAACGGTTGTTGTTGCCGCTGCGGCCGGGATCGCCCTGTTTGCCAAGACAAAAGGGCTCCATCTTCGCCCATTGGGCGTCAGTCAAAACGAATCGGTTCATCAAAAGCTTGAATTACAGCCAAGCTCAGATGAGAATCCCAAATCCCAACAAACCCTAGAGCGAGAGCGAAAATTCTGCGGTTCATGACTACGTTCCTCCCTGCCTTTCCCGAATGACCAGGAAATAGGCGCGCGGAGTTTGTGCGAATTTAGCTTCCCTGGCAAACTTTGACGCCGATCAATGAACGCTGGCATCGCTACGGGAGCCGTCTTGGCGAGATAATCCGGAAGACGACGACGCGACCCGGCGCGCATATGCGCAGGGGTCAAAACCAAACCCGGAGATGAGCAATGAAGACAACCGTTGAGGAGTGAGTCCATGCGCTACTTCTGTTTCACATAAGGAATTGTTGTAATCTTTGAATTTTTCACAAACCGCGTTACCGGCTAAACTTCGTCCCCAGACTTCGACCTTCGCAGCTGGTTCAGGTGTTCCGCTCGCAATGGCGGCGCGACCCGACACCAGAGGAGGTCGTCCCTCTGCGTGTGGTCGCTGGGCGCGCCATAGACTTCAACCTGAAGCAACGCGGCCAGCGAGCGCGTGACGAAGATGGAGAGAAGGATGTCCTTTAAAAACGTTTTTGCCGCTGCGGCGCTAGGCGTCGCGCTTTCGGCTGGATCGGCTTTTGCCTATGAGCGTCATTATGATTTTGGCCAGGTTTGGGACGACGCGGTAAGCGAGCACAGGCGTGATGAAGCCTTGAGCGCCAGGCCGCGCGACGTCATGCGTCGCTATCCGCATCAAGTGGACCGCGACGGGCCGCACGATCCGAGCGCCAGGATCATTCTTGAAGGCGCGCGATAGCCGCCACTGTCAAAGGGATGCGTAACGTTGTAGATCATCGTCGACGGTCAGCGGAACGAACGCAGGCGACGCGACATCTTCTTTCGGCGCGGCCAAAAGACCACGCGGAAAGCGCCGGCGCCAAAGCCGCATCACATTCCGGTTCCAACAATTCGCTCCATAGGCAATCAAGTCAGGCGGGCGGGCCAGATTGCGCGTGATCAAATATCTCCAAGACGATCTTTCCACGCACGTGGCCGGCTTGGCTGACGCGGTGGGCTTCTGCCGCGTGTTCAAGGGGAAGCCTAACGCATACGACCGGTTTTAGTTTTCCCTCGTCCGCCAGTTGACCGAGATACGTGAGATCGTCGCTGTTGGGACGAACCATGAGCAGCCTGGCCTGCTTGGCTCTGCCGAATATCTTCGCAATCTTCTGAATGGCGCTCGAGAGGAAGAACTCCGGGCTCGGCAACGTCGTGATATAGATGCCGCCCGGTGCCAGAATCTTTCGGCAGGCGGAGAATGAAGTCTTGCCCACGGCGTCGAAGACGACGTCGTAAGTGTCCTCGCCAGCAAGAAAATCACGCTGGTGGTAGTCGATGACCGCATCCGTTCCGAGTGAACGGACGAACTCGACATTGGAAGGGCCACAGGTGGCAGTGGTCACTGCGCCAAGCGCTTTGGCGATCTGTACGGCAAAGTGGCCGACCCCACCCGCCCCGCCATGGATGAGAACCCTTGCGCCTCGGGAGACATCGCCGAGGTCACGCAGAGCCTGCAAGGCAGCGCAACCTGCGACCGGCAATGAAGCGGCCTCGGCGTAGTCCAGCGACTCGAGCTTCGAGGCTGCCGTCGCCTGCTTCACGACCGCGATTTCGGCGTAACCACCGCCCCGCCTCGGATCGCTGAAGCCAAAAACGGCATCGCCCGCCTTGAACTTTGTGGCAAGCCTGCCTGACGACACGACCTCGCCGGCGATATCCGACCCTAAGACATAGGGGAAGCGCAGGCGGAGGAAGAATCGCAATTGGCCTTGGCGAATTTTCCAATCCAAGGGGTTCACGCCGGCTGCTCGCACACGAACCAGTATCTCCTCCTCGCCTGGCTGCGGATCTGGCAAGTCTCGCATGCTCAGATTGCCCGCTTCGCCGTAATCATCGATCGCGATCGCTTTCATGCGCGAGTTCCATCTTTTGCCTCGCCTTAGGCGCGGCGCCGATTCGATCATGCTTGCGTCACTGCTCAAAGAGAGTGCGCCTCGGTTTCGTCCAGCATCTGTCGTAGCCACTGCATATAGGGAGTGCCGCCCGTTCCCCGCGGGTCATCAGTCCATCTGACCTGCCCCCGAACTTTCATCCAGTAGCAAGTTGAGTCCCGGCGGTTGATACGCCCGAGGGCGCGGGTGCAGCAACAGGCGATCGGCGCAGCTGGTCGGGGTTGCGCAGCCGATCGCCTGTTGCGGTGAGATTGGCCGCATATTCCGCCGGCGTCGCGTAGCCGAGGGACAAATGCGGGCGTTCGTGGTTGTAATCGTCCGCCCAAGCCCCGATCGCCGCTTTGGCGTGATCGAGCCCGAAGAACAGCGTTTCGTTGAGCAGTTCGTCGCGCATGCGACCGTTGAAGCTCTCGCAAAAGCCGTTCTGCATGGGCTTGCCCGGCGCGATGTAATGCCACTCGACCTTGTTTTCGTTCGCCCACGATAGGATGGCGTTCGAAGTGAACTCCGTCCCATGGTCGGAGACGATCATGCCCGGCTTGCCGCGCCTTGCGATCAGCGTCGTCAGCTCGCGCCCGACGCGCTTGCCCGAGATCGACGTGTCCGGAATCGCGGCCAGGCATTCGCGTGTCACGTCATCGACGACATTGAGGATGCGGAACCGCCGCCCGCAGGGGAACTGGTCGTGCACGAAGTCCAGCGACCAGCGCGCGTTGGGCTTCGCCTCGACGGGGATCGGCGCCCGTTCCCACGGCGCGGCGGCGCGCGCGGCGCTTCCTCACCGTCAGCCCTTCCTCGCGATAAGCCGATAGATGCGGTTCTTGCCCGATCGCTCGCCCTCCTGCCGCAGCAAAACGAACAGCCGCCGATAGCCGAAGCGTCGGCGAGCGTTGGCGAGATCGCGCAGCTTGGCGCGAAGCTCCGTGTCCGTCGGTCGCCGCGGCGAATAGCGAACGGTCTTGCGATCCACCTCGACGATTTGGCAAGCTCGACGTTCCGACAGGCCCATCACGGCCCGAAGGTGCGCGACGGCGTCGCGCTTGACGGCGGGCCCTACCATTAATGGGATGGTCCGCCCCGTCCTCCCGCCGCAGAATGCGGCCCCTTGGCACAGGAGGATAGGCTATGGCGGAACGTAACAAACCAAAGGACGCAGCCGTGTTCGGCGTCGATATCGGCAAGAATGTTTTCCACGTGGTCGGGATCGACGCATCTGGCTCGCCGATCCAGCGAGCGAGCTTTCGGCGGGATACGCTGCTGCAATTTTTTGAGCGCGCGAAGCCGACAGTCGTTGGCATGGAAGCCTGTCCAGGCTCCCAATGGCTGGCGCGAAAGATTATAGCCTTCGGACACAGGGTCCGGATCGTCCCCGCGAGGTTCGTCAAACCTTACGTCAAGTCCAACAAGAACGATATCATCGACGCGGAAGCAATCGCCGAGACGGTCTCGCGGCCAACAATGCGCTTCGTCGAAGTGCGCTCGCCGGAGCAGATCGATCTCCAGGCACTGCATCGCGTCCGTGACCGGATGGTGGCCCAGCGGACACGCCTCGTCTGTCAAATGCGCGCCTTTTGCCTGGAATATGGCATAGCGATGCATCAGGGCGTCGGCAGATTCAAGGCAGACCTGCCAAAGGTCCTGGCGAATGAAGAGAACGATCTCACGCCAGCGATGCGCAGACTGCTCGCCAGCCTATTCGAAGACGTGCGACAGCTCGAAGCGCGAATCTCCGAGACCTCGCGCGAGATTGAAGCGACAGCGGCGGCTGACGACACCGCCCGGCGTCTGATGACGATCCCGGGCATTGGACCGCTCGCGGCGACGGCGCTGCTCGCAGCGGCGGGCAAAGGCGCGCAGTTTAAAAAAGCTCGAGATATGGCGGCTTGGCTCGGGCTCACGCCGCGCGAACACTCAACCGGGGGCAAGACGACATTGCTCGGGATCAGCAAGCGAGGAAACGCCTATCTGCGCTGGCTTCTGATCCACGGCTCCCGGTCATGCCTGTTACACTTGGACCGATCGCGCGATCGGCTCGGCGGTTGGTTGGGGCGGCTTCAGAGCCGAATGCACAACAACAAAGCGGTCGTGGCGCTTGCCGCCAAGGTCGCGCGCATCGCCTGGGTGGTCATGACGACGCCCGGCGCAACCTATGAGAAGCGCGGTCCGGCAGCAGCCTGATTGCCCTTTTCAACAGACTGCGAGGTTCGGGAGAGTGATGACGAAACAGTTGATCGGCGCGCCGTAAGCTCTGGGCAAAAAACCGGGCTTCGCGCCCGCACCATTATTCGAGAACGGCGTGTGCGTATCTCATCATGGCCTGGCTGCAACAGCAGCTCGCTCGCGAGAGGCCGGATACATTTATGCAGACTGGAACGTCAGAACGAACGCGACCCTTGCACGGACGGGGCGGACCATACATTTTTTGAAAGCAGCTCACGAAGCGCCGCCGAATCCAGCATGGCCTCAGCCAAGTTTTTTTCAGCCGCGCGTTCTCATCTTCCAAGGCGTTTAGGCGCTTGGCCTCGGAGACGTCATGCCGCCGAACTTGGCTTTCCAATTGTAGAGCGTCGTTTCCGACACCGCGTATTTGCGCGCCAGATCCACCGCTTTCGCGCCGGCCTCCTGCTCCCGCAAAATCCCGATGATCTGTTCTTCCGTGAACCGCTTCTTCTTCATCGTGTCCGTCCTGTAATGGGCCGGACTCTAATCGCTTCTGGAGGAATTTCTCAGGGGCAGGTCATCTATTGCAAAGCGCGCGGCGGCGCTTCCCTTTCATCGCAAAAATCTTCGCCGATGCCGGATATCAGGGGCCGAAAATGGCGCGTACCATCGCCGCGACCGGGTCCTGGAAAATCGAGATCGTCAAAAGGTCCGATGCGAAAGGTTTCGTTGCGCTGCCCAGGCGCTGGATTGTCAAACGAACGCTCGCCTGGATCAGCCGAAACCGTCGCCTCATGCACGACTTTGAGCGCTATGCGACCACCATCGCCGCTTTCGTCCGTCTCGCCATGATCCGCCTCATGCTCAAACGCTTGACCTGTATAAGTCCCTGTTCATGAACCCCGTCTTTGTGGATCGGCTCATGGGTATGTCGCCAACTCGTCGATGAGCACCAGAAATCGTTTCATTTTTGCGTTGATCTCGTGGGTATGTTCGGAGACGGCGCTGCGAACCCAATAGCTCATCAGCCTGAGCGCGTCGCGGGTCTCGTCAACGTAGCCGCTCCATAGGAGATGACGTAGGCGCGGCACGTCGCAATAGGCCGATGTCAGGAGCCAAGACTTCAATTCTGGTTCGAATTGACGGATGCCTTCGAAAGTCTGCTCAATGTGACGTACGCGCATTGAAATGTGAAACCAGTCGAGAATATGCGTGACTTGCTGTCTTTCCGCGCTGACGACAGCGCCTCTGAGCGCGGGATCGCCATCGCTGAAGACTGTGATGTCTCTGCCGGGAATCCAACCCTGGGCGCGTAACGCAGCTCGAATAATATCGACCTTGCTCGTCGAAATATTTGGCGCGGACACAAAATGGCGTGCCACGCGTTCATCGGTATCGACGCATCCCATGATGATCTCGAAATGTCGAGTCTGAAATCCCGGAACGGGGCGTATATAGGCGCCATCAATGAAAACGGACATCGGGCCTGGTCCGACGCGGCTCATGCGATGTGGACTCGACAGGTCTTTCGTCTCGATGTGATCTGCAACCCGCGCGAGGCGATTTCGAACGCTTTTGTGATTGTGAGGGCGGGTTGCGGGCACGAAAAGATCAAGAACCGGGCTCGCTTCGCGAAATGAAAGCCGTGCGCCCAATTCCGCTTGTACGCGCTCAAGCTCGGGGGTTGCTCGCCCCGCCATCAACGCCATCAATCGACTTGCAGGCACCGTATCGTGCGGCACCAAACAGCTACAGGGTCGAAATCGAGGCGCGCGAACCTGACTGTCGGGAGCCATGTTGGCGTGAGAATTCGATTTCAAGAAAATCAACGATTTAATCGGAGCCATGATGCTTGGGAATATCCATTTAATTTGACAATATGGCTTGCTGACGCCATTTAATTTGAGAATTTGGTGCTTCAACCTTTTTGAAGATTTGCTGCACGCCGATGGGCGGCGCGGACGACGTTCGCGAAGGCGATATTCTCACATTCGATGGCTTTTTTGGTGCGACGTTCAATATTCTCATACCAAGATGGCTCCCAACAATGGGCAAATCCGTGCTGGTGGAAAAGTTCCAAGACGACTACGTGCTGAGCGCCCGCGAAAAGCCATACGGACCGAAGGCGAAATTGTTGGTTGTCGAACTGGCGGGACGGCCCGAATGAGTGCCGTCTCTTCGCCCAAATTCTTGCTGTGCTGGGCGCGCCGCTGAACCCGCGCGCCACGATCGTCGAACTCGAAAGGACCACAGTCCGCCTGCTGGATGACCTCGGCGTCCAGGTGTTGGTTTTGGACGAGATCCATAACGTGCTCGCAGCGTCCTGGCGGGAACAGCGCGTCGTCTTCAACACACTGCGATATTTGAGCAACGAACTGAAACTGTCTCTGGTTTGTTTTGG